>NZ_JANPLK010000002.1 GCF_031426495.1 Gemmatimonas sp.
CCCCCCGGGCGCGGGGGGGGGGCCACCCGCAGGCGGCAGCCCGGCCACCCGCCCGCTGCCCCTCCCCCCCCCCCCGCGTTCCTACAAGGGGACCCGGGGGTTGCACCGCGGGCTTCCAACGACTCTGACCCCTTGAACTCACGAGGGGAGAGGAGGAAGGAACTCCGCGCGGTTCACCTGCCTCCTCCTTCCTGATGCCCTCCCCCCTGCTCACTAGGGAGTTTGCAGTTCGACTGTTTTCAGTTAAGCCCTTGCCAGCTAAGGGTCTACCGGCTCGTCGCCAAGCTGAGACCCAACGCCCCGTTCAACCACCGCACAAATGGCGTCATCGCCGCATAATGCTTGGCCAGCGCCTGCGGCAGTTTCGGGCTCGTCACCTCGTCCGGCGTGAGCTCGGTCCACGCCGTATACGACTGATAGCGCAGCCAAGCTTCCGCCGGGTGGTCGGCGGCGAATCCACGCGGCAGGCGGGTCAGCATGCCGTCGGTGTCCAGATCGCCGAAGCGGCGACGGAAGGTGCGCCCCTTCACGATCTCCTCGAACCCTTCCAGATCGTCAGTGAGCGCCTGACGGATCTTGGTCACCGCCGACCGCGGTGGCATCCAGATGCCGCCACCGCAGAACGATCTGCCGGGCTCGATGTGGAAGTAGAAACCCGCGCCGCCGTGCACCGCTTCCGTGCCGACGCCGCGTCCCGCGTCGCGATGAAAGAACCAGCAGGCCGCGTGCGTCTTGTACGGTGCCTTGTTCTTGGAGAAACGCACGTCGCGGTGAATGCGGAACACCGATTTCTTCGGTGAGCCCACGATCTCCGGCGCAATCGTGGCGAGGTGCACGTCCACCTCTTCCACCAGCAGCGCCAGCGGGCGCTTGATCTCACGCTCGAAATCCGCGCGATGCTCCTCGAACCACTCCTTGCGGTTGTGCTTCGCGATGCCACGCAAGAATATGAACGCCTTGGGTGTGAACTGCGTGAAGCTGTCGCCGATCAGGTCTTTCATGACATCCCCGAGGACATCGACATGGCCATCGCGTCATTCGACGACGTCGTGGCCGGAAACAGAAAGCGCAAAAACAACCCGGAGCGCTCGCCCCACGCCCGCTCGTCATGCAGCGCGCCATCCGCTTCCATGTACAGCAGGTCGTGTCCGGGCTGCCAGCCTTTGCGCAACAACATACGATACAGCAACCGCGTGCCCTTCAGCATGCGCGCCTCGCCCGTGCCCACATCGAGCCAGATCTTGAGCTCGGGACGCATGCCGTTGTTGGCCACTAGCTGACGCACAATCCAACGATCGTCCCACCACACACTGGGCGACAACAAGCCGATCTTCCCGAACACCGCCGAGTGCGTCAGGCCGAGATGCAGCGTGAGCAGGCCACCGAGTGAACTGCCGGCCAATCCCGTGTCCCGCGCGCCGCGGCGGGTGCGCCAGTTGTGGTCCACCCACGGCTTGAGCTCGTACACCAACATCTGCCCGTAGCGATCAGCCAGACCGCCTGCATCGTGGGCGTTGTCGCGCGTCGGCGTGTACTCATCAATGCGATCGCGGCCGGCATTGCCGATCGCCACGATGATCATCGGTTCGATCACCTGCGCATGCATGAGGGCGCGCGCGGTCGTGTCGATGCCCCACTGCACCCCGAACGGCGACATGGCGAGATCGTCGAACACGTTCTGCCCGTCGTGCAGATACAGCACCGGGTACCGTCGGTCGCTGTTCAGGTCATAGTCGGGCGGCAAACAGACGATCACGTCGTGCGGGTGCGGCAGAAACCGCGAACGGATCTCCGTGAAATGCAACAGAGACCCCACCACCCGGGGAATCGGCGGTGTGGGGTGCAGTTCGTCGGAGAGCCCCGCATGGACCACGGTGGAGAACGTGTTGGGGCTGGGGAAGCCGTTAGGAGGCGAACGTGTGGGGGCAACCGGAAGTACCGGGGCCGGTGGACCACGGTGGTCGCAACCTAAGCGGGTGGGTGGCGCGGGGCATAGCTTGAAATGCGCGGTGCGTGCGCTACCCCTGGCTCGGTCAGACCGGGTCGCTTACGCTCCCGGTCTGGACGAATGCATCGAGATTCGACAGGGCACGCATGCCCATGTTGGTGCGCGTCTCGATCGTGGCGCTACCTAAATGCGGCAACAGCACGACGTTCTCGAGCTCCTTGAGTTCGGCGGTCACACTCGGCTCGAATTCATACACGTCGAGACCGGCGCCGGCGATCTTGCGCTCCTTCAGCACCGACGTGAGCGCCGCTTCGTCGACCACATCTCCGCGCGCGGTGTTCACCAGATACGCGTGCGCCGGCATGAGCGCCAACGTGCGTGCGTTCATGAGGTGACGTGTGTCGGGCGTGGCCGGGCAATGCAACGACACCACATCCGCGCGCGCTAGCAACGTCTCCAGCGAATCGACCCGCTCGGCGCCGGCCGGTCCCGCTGTCGCGGGATCATCGATGCGCGGATCGCGTGGTGCATAGTAGATGATCTTCATGTCGAACGCTGCGGCGGCCTGGCGCGCCACGGCGCGACCGATGCGACCGTAGCCCACGATGCCGAGCGTCTTGCCGCGCAGCGTACGCCCCAGCATGAACGTCGGACGCAATCCGCCCCATGCCCCGCTGCGCACATGCCGTTCACCTTCACCCAACCGACGCATCGTCATCAGCATCAGCGCGATCGCAATGTCGGCGGTATCGTCGGTCACCACATCGGGCGTGTTGCTGATCGTGATGCCCGCGCGCTTGGCCGCTGCCACGTTGATGTGATTCACCCCAACGCCCACGTTGCACAGCATGCGCGCGCGGATGCCCGGCACATTGAAGATGTCTTCGGTCCACCTATCGGTCACCGTCGTCATCACGATGTCGGCCTGCTGCAGCACCTGCTTCAGCTGATCGGGGGCGAGTGCCAGATCCGTCTTGTTGAACAGCGCGTCATAGCGCGCCGCGATCTCCGCTTCCACCGCCGCCGGCATCTTCCGGGTGACCACCACGCGGACGTTCTTCGTATCCGTCGACAAGGCACTCATGCGCGCACGCGCCACTGCTGCAGCGCGGCACCGACGCCGCTGCCGAGCGTGATGGGAATGCCGGCATCGCACAGCGCCATCTCGACGCCCGACAACGCACCCGCCAACGTGAGACTGTTCGTGTCGCCGAGGTGACCGATGCGGAACACCTTGCCGGCCACTTCGTTCAGGCCTGAACCGAGTGAAATGTCATAGCGCGTAAACGCGAGCTCGATCACCTGACGCGCGTCGTGTCCATCAGGCACCATCACTGCCGTGAGGGAATTCGATGCGATTTCCACGCGCTTCGCACACTGACGCAGCCCCCACGCATCCACCGCCGCCCGCACGCCATGCGCGAGGAAGCGGTGACGTTCGGCCACGGCATCCATGCCTTCGTCCAGCAGCATCGTGAGCGCTTCGTCGAGACCGAACAGCAGCGACAGCGCTGGCGTGCTCGGGAAGAAGCCCTGCGCGTTGTTCGTGCGCATCGGGCGCAAATCGAAATACGCGCGCGGCATCGTGCAGCTCTCCACGCGCGTGAGTGCCTTCTCGCTCATGTAGAGGATGCCCAACCCCGCGGGGAGCATGAAGCCCTTCTGCGTGCCGGTGATCGCACAGTCCACGCCCCACGCATCGAACTGGAACTCCAGACTGGCAATCGAGCTCACGCCGTCCACCAGCAGTAATGCCGGATGCTTGGCGCGATCGATCGCCGCGCGCACCGCCGCCACATCACTCGTGACGCCCGTCGCCGTTTCGTTGTGCACCAGCAGCACACCCTGAATCTCGTGCGCCGTATCGGCGGCCAGCGCCGCTTCGATGCGCGCCGGATCGGCGACGTCGCCCCACGGCTCTTCGAGCACGTCCACCTGATAGCCAAGCGCGCGCGCCGTCTGGATGAACAGGTGCGAGAACTGTCCGAAACGCACCGCCAGCAGTCGTCCACCGGGATTCACCGTGTTTACCAGCGCCGCTTCCCACATCGCGGTACCGGTGGCCGGAAACACGAACGGCTCACCCTTCGTCTGATGCACGACCTGCGGGAGGCGCGAAAGGATCGAACGCGTCAGCGCCGGAAAGGCCGACGAGCGATGATCTTCCATCGCTCGGTGCATGGCGCGCAGTAGTCGGTCGGGAACGGGTGTCGGTCCCGGGATCTGAAGAAAGTGCCGTCCGGCCATCGATTACGTCGGAGAAGGAAGCGTGGTCTCGACGGCCGGTACGCCCAGCTCGTCGTCGGATTCATCGTCATCGTGTTCGTCGTCGTCCGCGTCAGCGACTTCGTCGGCCTGCGCGTCGGCCTGCGCCTCCTCGGCCGGCTCGTTCGACTGATCCGGATCGAGGACGCGCAGCAACCGCCGGCACAATCTCGCCAGGCGGGCGCGCTGCTCACCGCTCAGTTCTGCCATGATCGCCACGATGGCATCGCTGCGTGCCGGAGCCGTACTCACCAGCACCTCACGCCCGTCGTCGGTGAGATACACCGAGATGAACCGTCGATCGGTGGCGTGTCGCTCCCGGCGCACCCAGCCACGCGCTTCGAGCGCGTCAATAATCGCCGTCATCTGCGCCTTGCTGCGTCCCAGCGCCTCGGCCAGCTCCTGCTGATGCACCGGCCCGCGCGACTGCAGCGTTTCCAGCACCCCGAACTGCGACGCCGAGAGCCCGAACGGATGCACCGCCTGCTCGACCTGCGCGGACGCCATCGACGCGGCGCGCTGCAGTGTCGAATAGGCGTCGAGGGCGCGGCGGCGTTTCTTCTCTCCCTTACTCATGCGGGCGTTGGTGGTCGGAGGGCTGGGACGTCGGTAGGGCGGAACTGCGCACTAAGTACGGGTCACACCGGCGTGGCGCATCGCCATGCGCTCGGCGAGCACCGTCGCGACCGCCATGATCGTTTCCTGCGGGTTCACACCGAGCGCCGTGGGTAGCAGCGACCCGTCGGAAATGTACAGCCCACGCACACCGTGCCGCTCGCCTTCGGGCGTCGCGCCCGAGGTGGATGGATCGGTGCCCATACGACAGGTGCCGTTCACGTGGGCCGAGAAGAGCCCGATGCGATTTGGACCGACCGATCCTTCCTCGAGCCGGGCGACATCGGCCGCCGACCGGACCACGATCGGCGTGGAGTGCATGGTGCCCACTTCACGAGCGCCGGCGGCGAAATGCAGCTGCGCCGTGGCCGATAACGACGCGCGCACGCGCCGCTGATCTTCCTGAGTCAACGCATACGTGATCGATGTCTCGCCACGACGGTTGACTCGCACGCGACCGCTCGATCTCGAACGGTCGGCCCCGTCGCGGGTGAGGCCGATCAGCACGCCCAGCTGGTTGAATGACGACATGAGCGCTCCATGCGATTGGCCGAACCCGGGCATGGCCGCCGCCGTGAACGACGGATGCATCGGCGGCGTCTCGATCCAGAAGCCGTAGTCCGTGCTGCGCCAGCGCAAATATTCGTCGCACATGGTAGTGAGCGGAATACCCGTGCTCGTCACGATTTCGTGATCGTAACGTCCCCAGACCGCGGTCGTGGGGTGCAGGCGCAGCCAGTGGCCCACGCCACCGCCACCGAGTCCCGAGCGTTGCAGCAGCGCCGGCGTGCCGATCGCGCCGCCGGCGACGACCACGATCGGGGCATCGATCGTGAGCATGCGGGCGGTGCGCCCCGAATACGGATCGCGCACCGTCGCATGCACGCGCTTGAGCGGCGGCGTGCCAGCGCCGGTGTCCCGTTCGCGCACTTCGATGCGGTCCACATGCGTATCGGCATGCAGCGTGGCACCGGCCGTCAGCGCGCGCGGCACAAAGGTCACCAGCGTGGACTGCTTGGCGTCGTGCCGACAGCCCACGCCGCAGAAGCCGCAGCGCACGCAGTTGCTGGCGTTGATCTGCGCCGTGGACACCTTCCACCCCAACGATCGCGCGCCGTCGAGGAGGATGCGGTTATTCGCGGAGTGCGCGTCTTCAGGGACCGCACTGGCGTGCACCTCGCGCTCGACGCGCTCGAACACGGGGCTCATCTCGCGGGGCGTCATCCCGTATACGCCCGATTCGGATGCCCACTGCTCGAGCACGAAGTCCGGCGTGCGCAGCATGATCATCCAGTTCACCGTGGTCGACCCACCCACCGTGTTGCCCTGCACCAGCGCCACCGACGCGTCGTCGGTGGTGCGCAACGCGCCATCGGCGTACAGCTGCTCGGTGAGCTCGGCTTCGCGTTCGTCGAAATCGGCGCGCGTGCGATACGCCCCCGATTCGAGCACGACGACCGAGAACCCCGCTTCGGCCAATCGGGCGGCGGTCACCGCGCCGCCGGCGCCGGTGCCGATCACCACCACGTCGGCGGTGCGATGCAGATCGTCGCGCATCGCGACGGCGGGGATCACGCCGCGCGGCAACGGGGCCGGGGCGATGATCGTGGGCAGCGAGATCTCGCCTCGGGCCACCGGCTCATCGGCGCGGGAAATCCCAACCATCGGCCCCTCCCATGACACCCGCGGCGATCGCAGGTGCATCGGCCCGGCGTACCCGATGGCCTCCGTGACTTCGGGGCGGGCATAGTGCACCGCCAACAGTAGGCGTCGCACGGAATGCGAGGCCGAACGCAGCGGAGCGAGAGCCGAGTTGAGCCAGCGGTCGAAGCAGCGCGTCTGCTCGTCGGCCGACAGCGAGGCGAAACGCGTCGCCGTGCCGATGGCCAGCAGCACAGACGTGCGTCCACCGAGGACATCGAGGGCGAGCCCCAGCTGCGCGCGGCGATGGGCGGGGAGCAGTTCGAGTCGCGCATCGCATCGCGCGACGAACTCGCTGGCGGACTCCGTGCTGGGCGGCGCGCCCCGGAGCACACACGGGGCACGCGCCGCCAGCGACTCACGCTGCGCCCGCGACAAGTGCGGGAGAACGACGCGAGGCGGCGTACGAGTTTCTGAACTGACAGCGGCACCAGTCATGTCGGCACGCTACCGCTCCTCCCTCCATCACGCCAGCAGCGTTCTGCCGAACACGCCGTTGTTGAACAACGAACTCTGGCGTGCGGAGACGTTACGACTGCATTGCGAAGATCTGACGCGTATCGTCGTGCATCAGCACCCAAATCGAGTAGCCACCGAACAGCGTGCCCCATGGCCAACGGAAGAGACGCAACGCCGACACGAACAAGATGACGTAGCGGGCCCACTGCTGATGATTGAGCAACGCGAAGCCGGCTATCAACCCAAACACACTGATCGCGCCGATGACGATGGCGATCAGAGCGCTGGTGACGGTGCCGACGACCAGCACAATCGGGTTGAGCGTGGCCAGCGAGCTGAAGATGCCGCCCAGCAATACGCCAGCGGCGGCCAGGATGCCGATCGCGCTGTAAATCAGGTTGACGATGCCGACGACTTTAATGTGGGTGCGCACAGAGCAGCTCCGAAGAAGTGGGTACGCTGGTCCGTACGAACCCGCGGGCGCGCAGGATTCAGCGGGTGCCGTCGCGGGTGCCGTCGCGGGTGCGCCACACCGCGGTGACCATCCGCTTGGCGCCACCGCCGGCGATGCTGACCATGGCGACGCCGCCCAGGATGACCGTCATGGCCGCCACGGCCTGCGCCGGAAGACGCTCACCCGCCAACAGCACGCCCAGCAGCACGGCCACGGCGGGATTCACGTACGCGTAAGTCCCCACGGCCGTCGGGCTGGCCACCTTCAGCAGCCACATGTAGGTGCTGAAGCCGATGAGCGACCCGAACACGATCAGATACAGGAGCGAGGCGGCCGATCGCACGGACACGTGCAGCGCCGGCGTCCACTCGCCCGCGGCCAGCGACAGCAAGAGCAGCAGCGACCCACCCACCAGCATCTGCATCGCGATGGCCAGCGCCGGCGACTCGGCCTGCCGTGCGGTGCGCGAGTAGAGCGAGCCAATGGTCCAGGACAGGGAACCCAGCGCGAGCACCACGGCGCCCACGGGATCGACCGTGGCCTTGGCCGCGCCGGTGGGCATGACGAGCAGGGCGACGCCGCCGAGGCCGATCAGGACGCCGATGACCTTGATGAGGTCGGGGCGCTTTCCTTGCCAGAGTTCACAGAGCACCAGCCAGAGCGGCACCGTGGCCACCAGCACCGAGGTCAGGCCGGAGGGCACCCGCTGACTCGCCCACGAGACGGCCCCGTTGCCCACGAAGAGGAGCAGCGTGCCAATCACTGCCGACGCTTTCCATTGGCTCTTTGTCGGTTTTTTCGCGCCACGCACGCGGCACCATGCGTACAACATAGTGCCAGCTATAAGAAAACGAGCTGCGCCCATGCCGAACGGTGGGATCGTCTCCACGCCCCAGTGGATCGCCAGATAGGTCGATCCCCACACCACGTAGATGATCAGGAAGCCGGCGACGAGCTGCCACCTGGTGGCGGCGACTGGCGCTGCGGTCGGCGACGGAGGCGAACTGGGAATCGGACGGTTCGTGGAAGACATCGCGTCAGGTCGGACGCCGCAGGGCACGCAGGGCGGCATCGCCGGCCGCCGCCCCGCCAACGAGGAGGTACAGATAGAACGTGTAAAAGCGCCACCAGAGCAGTGATGCGGCAAAGATACCCGCCGGGATCGCCGAACTGAGCGTGGCGGCAAAGGCGCCTTCGATAAAGCCACCACCGCCGGGCGCCGGCACCACCACACCCCCATAAAAGAGCGCCAGCGGCCACAGCACGAGCGGGGCCAGTGCGTCCATCGTGAGCGGGAACGCCGGGTCGCCCAGAAACACCAGAATGGGCAGCGTGGCCACCTTGAACAGCACGTGCAGCACCGAGCCCCCGAAGGCCAGCAGCATCAGCGCCGGATCGGCCCGTCGGAGCGACTGCACCGATTCCCTGAGCGCGCGCAACGTGCGCTGCACGACGCGCCATCGCCCGGCGTGCAGCCCCACCCGCCGCGCCCACGCGGGCGGCGGCCCGTTGGCGTTCCGTTTCGAAAGCACCAACCCCGCCGCCCCGACGCCCAGCACGAAGCTGCTGTAGCCACCCACGAGACTAAGCAGCCCGGCCACCGAAGCCCCGCGTCCGGCAAAGAGCACCGCCAGCACCCCACACACCAGCACCAGCGACCACATCTCGAGAAACAGCTCGAGAAAGAGAATCAACACGCGCCCCGCCGGTCCGGTGCCACTCTCGGCCAGCACCAGAAACCGCGACGGCTCCGCCCCCGAACGCGCCGGCGTGATGGCCGCTGCGAAGTCACCGGCCAGACAGACCCGCACCGCGGTGCCGAAACGCAGCGGGATGCCGCACGCCCGCGCCGATGCCTGGATCTTGAGCGCCCTGGTGATGATCTCGGCCGTCACCGTGGCCAACGCCGCCGCATGCACCGGCCACGCCAGCCACGGCATGCCCCGGGCCGGCCAATGGGAGGCGACCACCCATGCCGACACCCCAAGCATGGCGGCGAACGACAGGGCAGTGGCAAGCCATCGCACAGCAGACATCGCGGAAAGATAGTTCGCGCCGTATCGTAGACGCACGCCGCGCCAACTCCGACCGCCCAGCTCTACACGAGGTTCGCATGTCCGACACCGTTTCCCGTCGTCAATGGCTCATCAAGACCGGTATCGGCGTCGGCGCCACCGTGGCGCTCCCCGGACTGCTGCCCGCGCTCGAGGCGTCGCGCGCACTGGGCGGCGCCTCGTATGGGGAGATTCTGAAGCAGCTCGAGCGCGACATCACCACGCAGCGTCGCGCCGCCGGTCCGATCCGGCTCTGCTTCAACGAGAATCCGTTCGGCATGTCGCCCAAGGCCAAGGACGCGATCATGAACGCGTGGGGCGAGCATCCGCACTACGATCCGCCGGTGATGAAGGAGCTCACCGAGGCGTATGCGACGCACGTGGGCGTGAAGCCGGAGCACGTGCTGGTCACCCAGGGGTCGAGTGAAGTGCTGTCACTCGCCGCACTCGCCACCGGCATGAAGGGCGGCGAGATGGTGCTGCCGTGGCCCACCTTCGAACAGCTGCCCGACTACGCCACCTCGATGGGCGTCACGGTGCACAAGGTGCCGCTCACCGCCGACCTGCATCACGACTTCGCGGCGATGAACGCGAAGATGGGGGCGAACACGAAGCTGGTGTTCGTGTGCAATCCGAACAACCCGACGGCGGTGCTCGACAATCAGTCGGCCATGCGAGACTTCGTGATCAGCACCGCGAAGAAGTGCTTGGTCGTCGTGGACGAGGCGTACCACGACTTCGCCGACGATCCGAGCTACAAGTCGATGACGGATCTGGTCACCGCCGGCCACAACATCATCGTGTCCCGCACGGCGTCCAAGATCCATTCGCTCGCCGGCCTGCGCGTCGGCTTCGCGATCGCGCACCCGGACGTGATCAAGAAGATGGCGGTCTTCGCCACGGGCAACCCGAACACCTTCGGCATGCGCGCCGCGCTCGCCTCGGTGCAGGACACGGAGTATCAGGAGTTCGTGAAGGCCAAGAACCGCGAGGGACGCGCGCTGCTCACCGCCGCGCTCACCAAAGCCGGCCGCCGCGTGGCGCCGTCGCAGACGAACTTCGTGTTCTTCCACGCCGGGCGCCCGGTCGAGCTGCTGCAGAAACATTTCCTGGCCGGCGGCTTCCGCGTTGGTCGCGCCTTTCAGCCATATGGCGATTGGTGCCGCATCAGCATCGGGACACCGGACGAGATGAAGCAGTTCGTCACGCTGATTCCCGGGGCGCTGGCGTAGCGTCTTCGGTCTCGGCACTGTCCGTCACGGCGGCTTCCTCCTCGATACCGGTGAAGGAGGCCGCCGATCCGTTGGTGCGCACGAATCGCCGGAACAGCGGCTTGGAGCCGAAGTACATGAGCAGTCCAAGCTCGGTGTTGGTGGCTTTGAGGTAGTGCAGCATCTGAGCCTCATGCTGCGGGTGCAGCGTGTCGGCGGTCTTGCATTCGACGATCACTTTCCGATCAACGAGCAGGTCCACGCGATACTGGCCGACGATGCGTTCCTTGTAGCGCACGCCGAATGGCACTTCGCGGTCGACCGGGATGCCGCGCTCCTGCAGCTCGACATAGAGTGCGTTCTGATAGCACCCTTCGAGCAAGCCGCGGACCATGGTGTTGTACACCTCGTAGAACGCGCTGATGATCTGGCTACTGAGCTCCTGGTGCAACAGCGGCTTCCGCGGTGCGTCGCTCATGCTTGCTCCTGGTTGCGTTACGTACAACCTGAAGTGACTGCCACCGATCATACTCACCACAAATACGCCGCCACCGTCTTTCGAACGCACTGTTCCTCGCGTTCGCCACGAATTGATTTCTCTTGTTGAACATCAAAGGCAAACTGCATGACCGCAAATCAACACGGACAACCACGCGGATTAGTTGCCGTTGCTGTTCATTCGCGGGCATTCGTGCCAATTCGCGGTAAGGCTGTTTGCTTTTGTTTAAAAGAAAGAACAAACAGCATGGCCGTGAATTGACACGGACCACTACACGAATTTGTTGTTGTTCATTGGTGGATACTAGCGCCAATTCGCGGTCAAGGCAGTTGCTGTTCGTTCACGTGCCCCGCGGTTTCGCTCGCCGCGTCGCCTCGGCGGTGAGCGGATCCTCCGGCCACGGGTGCCGTGGATATCGCCCGCGCAGCTCCTTCCGCACCTCGAAGTACGAGCTGCGCCAGAATCCCGCGAGGTCGCGCGTCACCTGCACCGGTCGCTGGGCCGGCGACAGCAGCTGCAGCGTGAGTGACACGCGCCCATCCATCACCATCGGCGTCGTGGTCCACCCGAATACCTCCTGCAGCTTCACCGCCAGCACCGGAGCCATAGGCTCGCTGTAGTCCAGCGCGATCCGCGACCCGCTTGGCACGTCGATATGCGTCGGCGCCAATCGCTCCAGCGCGGATCGCTGCGACCAGGGCATGAGTGACTGCAGCGCCTCGTGCCAGTCCACCAACGCCAGCTGTGCCCACGTGCGCACGCCGTCGAGGTACGGCCCTGCCCAGTCTTCCAGCGACGCCGACAGCGCGGCCACCGATACGTCGGGCCAGCTCTCGTCGTGCGCGTGCACGAACGCCATCCGCTCACGCAAACGTGACGCCGCCTGTGAGAACGGCAATGCCTCGATGCCACCGCGCGCGAGTTGGGCACGAATCGCGTCGAGCACCGCCTGCAGCACGGCGGAGGCCTCGGCGTCGGACCACACCACTTCCTCGATCACCATCGCACCCAGCATCGTACGCTTGCGCGCGCGCACGGCCTTGGTGCGCTCATCCCACTCCACCAGTTGCACGCGTTCGAACTGCTCGCCGAAATCCTCGCGCAGCTCCTCCAGCGTGATCGGCGCCGCGCGCACGATGCGGGCTTCGGGAGACGTGCCCTCGAGATCCGCGATCGCCAGATACGGCGCGTCGTGCAGTGCATCGTGCTTCGCCAGCACCGCCCCGCTGCCGTTGCGCAGCAGGTACCGCGGCTCCGCACCACTGCGACGCTGCGCGACGCGATCGGGATACGCCAACGCCAGCAGCGAACCCGTATCCGCGTCATCCCACGATCCGCCCGACCGCACAGCGCCTTGACCGCCGCTCGCCGTGCGCCGCGCCAGGTCGTCGGCCGTCTGTCGCACGCGACGCACGCCATCGCGATCCACCGCCACCCCCACTGCCCCCGCCGCGCCATCGCGTCGCAGCAGCTCCGTGCGCAATCGCATATCCGACTGCGGCGGCAATCCATCGTAGCGCACGATGTCGCGCTCCTCCAACAACGCCGCGATCGCCGCGCCGAGTGGCAAGGCACCACGATCCGCCGCGACAACTGCCAAGTGCGCCAACCGCGGCTGCAACGGCAGCGCCGCCATGCGACGGCCGTGCGGCGTAATGCGCCCCGCGTCGTCGAGCGCACCAAGCTGCTCCAATAGCCCGCGCGCCTGCGCGAACGGCCCCGCCCGCGGCACGTCGATCCATCGAAGGGTCGTGGGATCGCTGATGCCGGCGTCGGCCAGCTCCAACGCCAACGACGACAGGTCGGCGTCCACGATCTCCGGACGCGTGCTCGGCAACAGCGTGTGATCCTCGTGCTGATCCCACAGCCGATAGCTCACACCCGGCGCCGTACGCCCCGCACGACCGCGACGCTGATCGGCCGACGCGCGACTCACGCGCACCGTGTGCAATCGCGTGAGCCCCGCCGACGCATCGTAGCGCGGCACGCGTGACAAGCCGCAGTCCACCACCACCCGCACGCCCGCCACTGTGAGACTCGTTTCCGCCACGCTCGTGCTGAGCACCACCTTTCGCGTACCCACACGCGCCGGTGCCAGCGCCGCATCCTGCTCGGCCAACGGCATGCTGCCATGCAACGTGTGCACGCGCACGCCCGACATCGCGTCGCCGCTGAGACGCTCGGCCACGCGCCGCTGCTCACCCGCACCCGGCAGAAACACCAGCACATCGCCCTCGGTGGCGTCGAGCGCTTCGCGAATCACCCGCGCCGTCGTGGCTTCGATGCGTTCGTCACGACGCGGCGCGCGATAGTGCGTGTCGATGGGGAACATGCGCCCTTCGCTGCGCAGCACGGGCGCCGGCCCGCCGTCGTCTGCCAACAGCGCGGATACCGCCACCCCATCCAGCGTGGCCGACATCACTAGCACCCGCAGTTCTTCGCGCAGATGACGCTGCGTTTCCAGCACCAGCGCCAGCCCCAGGTCGGCGTGCAGCGATCGCTCGTGAAATTCGTCGAAGATCACGAGCCCGATATTCTCGAGCGCGGCGTCGCTGCTCAGCATGCGCGCCAACACGCCTTCGGTAACCACTTCGATGCGCGTACGCTTCGAGATGCGCGACTCGCCGCGCACGCGGTACCCCACCGTCTGCCCCACCTCTTCGCCGAGTATCGACGCCATGTACGACGCCGCCGCGCGCGCCGCGAGTCGACGTGGCTCGAGCATGACCACCTTCGCGCCCGCCAGCCACGGCTCGCTCACGAGCGCGAGCGGCACGCGCGTGGTCTTGCCCGCGCCGGGTGGTGCTTCGAGCACCGCGACCGTGCGCGCCGTCAGCGCCGCGCGCAGCGACGGAATGATCTCGTCGATCGGAAGAACCGTGGTGTCTGGCACGAGGTCGAACTATCGGCGACGACGCGCTGGCGGATCGAGCTGCTGCACGAGCCACTGCTGCGCGCGCTCGATCACGTCATCGAACCCACTGCGCACGCCGCGCACCGTAAGGCGCACTTCCACACTTGGTGTGATGCCCACGCGCTGCAACTGCGCGTCGTCCGCGCGACGCAGTTCCACGATCGGCAGCGCGACCTGCAGCAGTCCCGGCAACGCCACGTTCATCGTCTCACCCGGTGCTCCTGCACTCGACGACCCGATGAACGTCACGCGCGCCACGGCATCGAGCGCGATGGCCAGTCGCTCCATGTCGCCCGATGTGCGTTCGTCGATGAGCACCACGATGCGTCCCGCGTAGTGCCCGGTCGTATCACCGCGACTCACCCGCGAACGCGTTTCGCGCGTCACGGCACACAACGCGCGTGCATCGCGCAACGTGGTCGTGGCGCAGGGTTCGTGGTCATAGCGCCGCACTTCACGCGCCGTGACTACCTCCGGCATGCTGCGCACCGCTGGCAGGATCGCGGTAGCCTGTCCGGCACCGAGCGTGCCACGTAAATCCAGCATCCACCCGCGGGCGCTTAGGGAGCGCGCCATGGTCGCCGCCAGCGAGTCCGCCGTCAGCCGCTCCACATCGACGTACACGATGTCGCCCGGCAGCGTGCGCACGGTGCTCATGGTGGGTCGCTCGGGCAGCACCAGCGGCGCGAGATAGGCCGCACTGCGCGGAATGTTGAGCTGACGCTCGCGGTTGGCCATGTCGCGCAGCCGGAAGAGCGCACCACCGCTCGGGCCGCGCGGCAGCAATGCCATCAGCGCACGCATGCGTGACCACGTGTTCGGCGCCGACACTGCCGCACGGTGATCGATGATCCAGGCCGGCATGGGATATCCATCGGCGGCCGTGACTTCCATGCCCGTCTCGATGCCGAGTACCTTGGTGATTGAATCACGAATCACGTCAGTGATGATCGCGCGATCCTCGATCCAACGCACGCGAAACGGCACCGACGCGGTGCCACGCACCGAATCGGCCGACGCGCCCCGCACATTCGACGGCGTGTCGTCGAGGGCCGATACCATCGGCATCAACGCGGCCGCGTATTCGCTGGCCACGCGCGCCGCCTCAAGCTTGGGGATCGTGCGCTCGAGCAGCGCGTCCATGTCTTCATCGTACAAGTCGCGATGCACGTGTCGCACGCGAATCGCACCCCACAACCGTGCCGCGGCCAACAACCTCGCACCCATGAACGGATAGGGATTGCTGTCGTAGTAACCGGGCAACGCCGCCGGCAGTCGCCGTGTTGGAATGCGCGACGCCCGCACTACACGGTTCGTGCGCAGCAGCGACAACGCGGCGCGCAACACCGGCGCACTGTCCGACGCCTGCGCTGCGCGCGGCAGCACCGTATCGGCCACCAACCCCGTGCTGCCGTCGGCATGCACGAGTTCACCCGTGCGAACGCGCACCACCACGCCACCGGCGATCGGCAACACTACACTCGACACGAGCGGCGTGTCATCCACACCCTCTTCCGCAATCAGCGTGGCTCGGCCGCTCGCCACTAGCGCCAGCAGCGCGCGTGGCAACACCGTGGCACGGTTGGCGAGGACCATTGCGCGCCGCGCGGTGGTCGTTCCCGCCAGCACCGGGCGTCCCGTGCGCACCGTCCACGCGTCATCGGGTATCCACTCGCCATTGGCGTATCGTGCACCACCAACGCGGCGCGTGCGCTCCGTGCTCTCCAGCGTCAGAGCACTGTTCAACTGCGCGGCGAGTCCGGCCTTCGCGACGAAGCGATCGACGTCGAGGGCCAGTGAGTCCACACCGCTCGTTGCCGTGCGGTTCGTCGTCCCCGAGCCCCGCACATCGAGCACCACACGGGTCGGCGCGTTTGCCAGCAGCGCGCGCACCATCGCGGCCGCACTGTCAGTCAACAGCGTTCGCTGCGCCGCACCCAACGGCACGCGCACGATCAGAACGCTATCGCGCGTGCGCTCGCTGCCAACTGTGAAACTCCCGCTCGCTCCCGGCACGCCGACCAGCTCGGACAGCTCGACCCGCGTGAGCGGATCCTGCAGCACCGACAGCATGCGACGATACGCCGTGGCCAGCTGCTGCGGATCCTTGGCCGACCGCACCACGGTGGCCGCGCGAATGAACGCCGAGTCCCACGGCGCGCCGCGTTCGATCACGGCCGGATGGTACAACGAGACGAGATGCCACACCTGCATCAGCGTGTGCAGTCGCGCCACGCCCGCTGAGTCGGAGGGCGCCGGGTCCGGCTCCGGTAGGATCGTGTCCACCACCGCTGGTGGCGCGGGCAACGGTGCCACCACCGAGGGCGCCGGCGCGGCCCCGCGCGCTGGGCGAGGGGCCTTCGGCTCCGCTTTCGGCTCGGCAGGCTTCGCTGCAGGTTTTGCTGCAGGCTTCGCGGCCGGTTTCTGCGCCGGCGCAGCCGCCGGCGCGTCCCCACCCGTCGCCCCCACCCCCGCATCCGGCGTCACCTTGAAAAAGCTGCTGCTGCAGGCGGCGGTCGACGCGGCAAGCATCACCAGCGACGCGCGCACGGCGACGCGCCCGAACATCCGGGGAGTGGGCGGAATCAGCATATTCCGCAAGATACCATCCGCGCCCTTCTCCGCTGCACGACGTTTCCGACTCGGACCCGCCTCCGCATGACCGATCGCCTGTACTACACCGACGCACGTCTCGACCGCTTCACCGCCGTCGTGCTCGATATCACCGACGAGGGCCGACGCGTGGTGCTTGACCGCACCGCCTTCTATCCCACCTCGGGCGGGCAGCCGCACGATCTGGGCACATTGGGCGGCATCGCCGTCGTCAACGTCATCGACGACGACGAGCGCATCGCGCACCTGCTCGCCGAGCCGATCGGCGTCCCCTTGGGCTCGATGTTGGTGGGGCAGATCGACATGACACGGCGCTTCGATCACATGCAGCAGCACACCGGTCAGCACCTGCTCTCGGCCATGCTCACCGACGAATTCGGCTGGCCCACCGTGAGCGTGCACTTCGGCGACGACACCAACACCGTCGATGTGGCCTGCGACGATTTCGACGCCACCACGCTCGCCGCCATCGAACGTCGCGCCAACGCGCTCATCGTGCAGAATCGCCGCGTCACCGTGTCCTTCGAAGACGGGGCCGAGGCCACGGGGCTGCGCAAGCCGAGCGATCGCGACGGCGAGTTGCGCATCGTGACCATTGAAGGCATCGACCGCAGTGCTTGTGGCGGCACGCATGTCGATTTCACCGGAGAGATCGGCGCCCTGCTGCTGCGACGGGCCGAGAAAACCAAGGGCAACACGCGTATCGAGTTCGTGTGCGGGCACCGCGCCGTATCCCGCGCCCGTCTCGACGCCGACCTGCTCACCAAAGCGGCGCGCACATTGTCCGCCGCGCCGCACGATCTGCCCGGCTTGGTGGAACAGCAGCTCCAACGCCTCGCCGACCTCGAACGCGAGCGCAAACGCCTGGCCGCCGAACTCGCACGACACGAAGCGGCCGCACTCTGGACGGCGTGTATCCCCGACAGCGATGGCGTGCGACGTATCGTAGTGTCTGCATCGGGACCAGTGAAGGAATCCGAACCGCTCGCCCAGCAACTTGTAGCACTCGGCTTCTGCGCGGTCGTGGTCACGAACGCCGCCGCGGGCGGGGTGTTGATGGCCACCGCGCAAGACACCGGAATCGACGCGGGACAGACACTCCGCACCGCCCTGCAGGCCGTGGGTGGTCGTGGTGGCGGGTCACCTCGCCTCGCGCAGGGCGCAGTCCCCGATCCGTCGCAGCTGCACATCGTGCTCGAGCAACTCGGCTTTCTCCCCCCGTCAAAGGAGCTTCTCGCGTGAAGATCACCCGCCCGTCGCCGTCGGAGCACGCACCGTTCGCCAGCACCTACATCGACGCCACCGCCAAGGCCCTGAGCGCCATGGGGACCGATCATCTCTGGTCGCTGCTGGTCACGCAGCCGATGGCCCTCGTGGAGCTGCTCGACGCCGTCGACCCCGCGCTGGTGGATTTCGCCTACGCGCCGGGCAAGTGGACGTTGGGCGAATCACTCGTGCACGTGTCCGACACCGAGCGGGTATTCGCCTACCGCCTCATGCGCGTGGCCCGCGGCGACATGACCCCGCTTCCGGGCTTCGATCAGGACGCCTGGGTGCCGGAAAGCCGCACCACCGGCCGTCCGCTTGACGACATTCTGACCGAAATCCAGACCGTCCGCGCCGCCACCCTGTCGCTCGTGAAGTCATTGGACGAGCAAGCATGGGGCCAAGTTGGTGTGGCCAGCGGACATCCGATCTCGCCGCGGGCGCTGGCGTGGATGATCGCCGGACACTTCGCGCACCACCTCGATCTCACCCGAGAACGGTATCTCGCACGCTGATGTGTCGGCCGCGTTCGCTTCCCGGAATCCGCTAGATTTCAGATCTGTGGCGCCCACTCCACTGGAGCGCCTCACCTGACCGAAATTCCGGAGCGATTTCCGTGTCCGCTTTGCCCGCTGCAGCTGCCGTCACCGAGACCGAGCGTCTCGCGATCGATACGATCCGCACCCTCGCCATGGACGCGGTGCAGGCCGCCGAGTCCGGCCACCCCGGCACCCCGATGGCGCTCGCGCCGCTGGCCTACGCGCTCTACACGCGGCATCTGCGTCACGACCCGTCGGCCCCGCATTGGGCCGACCGCGACCGCTTCGTGTTGTCGGTGGGCCATGCGTCCATGCTCTTGTACGGCACGCTGCACATGGCGGGCTACGACCTGCCGCTGGCCGAGATCAAGCGCTTCCGTCAGTGGCAGAGTAAGACGCCGGGCCACCCCGAAGTGCACCACACGCCCGGTGTGGAAACGACCACCGGCCCGCTCGGCCAGGGTGTCGCCAACGCCGTCGGTTTCGCCGTGGCCGAGTCGCACCTCGCGGCCACGTTCAACCGCCCCGGTCATGACATCGTCGATCACTACACGTATTTCGTGGCGGGCGACGGGTGCCTCATGGAAGGCATCTCGCACGAAGCGGCCAGCTACGCCGGTCACTTCAAGCTCGGCAAGCTGATCGGCTTCTTCGACGACAACGGGATCACGATCGACGGCAGCACCGATCTCTCGTGCAGCGACAACGCCGAGCAGCGCTTCGCCGCGTACGGCTGGCAGGTCTTGCATGTGAACGACGTGAATGATCTCGCCGCCATCGACGCCGTAATCGCTGAAGCGAAGGCCGACACGCAGCGTCCCACGATGATCATCACGAAGACCCACATCGGCTTCGGGTCGCCCAACAAGCAGGACACCGCGAAGGCGCACGGTGAGCCGTTGGGTGCCGCCGAGATTGCGCTCACCAAAACGGCCTACGGCTGGCCCAGCACCGAGCCGTTCTTCGTACCCGATGCCGCGCGCGCGCATTGGACGGAGCGCGTGGCCACGCGGGCCGCGACGCACGCCGAGTGGAAGACGAAGTGGGCGGCGTATCAGGCGGCGCATCCCGACCTCGCCGCCGAGTTGCTGCGTCGTAACGAAGGGAAGGTGACGGCAGCGCTCGACGGCGCGTTCCCCGTGTTCGATGCCAAGAGCGGCAACGTGGCGAGTCGCGCGGCGAGTGGTGTGGTCATCAACGCGATCGCATCCGCCGCGCCGGAGCTGGTGGGTGGCAGCGCCGATCTCACGGGATCGAATCTCACGAACGTGAAGGGCGCGACGTATTACGCGCCCACAGCGGCGGCGGGTCGCAACTTCCATTTCGGCATTCGCGAACATGCGATGGGCGCGATTATGAACGGCATGGGCCTGCACGGCGGCATCATCCCGTACGGCGGCACGTTCCTGGTGTTCAGCGACTACATGCGTCCGGCCATTCGCCTGGCCGCCCTCATGGGCGTGCAGGCGATCTATGTGTTCACGCACGACTCTATCGGACTCGGCGAAGACGGCCCCACGCACCAGCCCATCGAGCATCTCACCGCGCTGCGTTGCATTCCCAACTTGCTGGTGTTGCGTCCGGCCGATGCCGACGAAGTGAGCGAAGCGTGGCGCGTGGCGATCGCGCATCGCACCGGACCGTCGGCCATCGTGCTCACGCGTCAGAAGCTGTCGTATTACAACGAGCCCGCGCGCGCGCGGGCCGGTGTACCGCGCGGGGCGTACGTGGTGGCTGATACGAACGGCGTGCCGAACGTGGTGCTGATGGCGAGCGGCTCGGAAGTCGAGATCGCGCTGGCCGCTCGTGAGAAGCTGGCGGCTGGTGGTGTGAACGCGCGCGTGGTGAGCTGCCCCAGCCTCGAACTGTTCGCCAAACAGGACGCGTCGTATCGCGCGAGCATTCTGCCCGCCGGCGTGCCGCGCGTGGCTGTGGAAGCGGCGCATCCGATGTCGTGGCACCAGTGGGTGGGAGACACCGGTGCGATCGTCGGTATCTCCACTTTCGGCGCCAGCGCGCCGGCCCCCACGCTGTATGAGAAGTACGGCATTTCCGCCGACAACATCGCGGCCACTGTTACGGAGCTGCTGGGCGCGTAGTCAGTTTGGTATGACACGCATGATGTCGTTCGTCGGCGCCACCATCGGTGGATACGCGGGCTGGGCCGCCGGCGAACCGTTCGGGATATTCACCGCGTTCGTCGTGAGCATCGTGCTCACGGCGGCGGGTGGGTACTACGGACGGAAGATGGGGAAGTACTACGGCGGGTGACTGCTGTTGCTGCTAGATCGTTGAACTGATCGCGCAGAGAAATAGAGAGGGCGCAGAGGCCGCAGAGAAAAGCAATTCTCTGCGAGCTCTGCGCCCTCTGCGTGTCCGCGTGATCAGTTCGGCAAGAACCGTTACGGACCGGCGTGCCAGAGTGCTTGTTCGAGGGCGTTGAAAATGACTATTGATCGCGCACAGCTTCGATAGGATCGGCCGCAAGGCATGCGACCCGAACAAGGGGTGTGCTAGGGTGTGCTCCAGTCCTTCGGCAGGACGCCAAATTCATGCTCCGCTTGCTTCATAGCTTGCGCTATCGATTCGTGGAACGTGTCGGTCAGCTCTGCACCTGATTCACCGAGATAGAGTAGATAGTAGCCCTCCGCCCCGTCGAGGGTCACGATAGACAGGCTAGCCGGAGCTGGCAGCTCCTCAGTCCCTAGTCGATGCACTGTGCGTCCAGTGGGCTGGTGGCGCTCCGAGAGACGCAGGCGATGTAATGTCTTGTAGTCGCACATCGTTTATCAGGTCGAATGAAGACTCGTGCGTTCTCGATGTCCAACACACTGTGCTCAGCTACGCGCCGAATTTCGGTGTTCTCGACGAACTTATAAAAACTCACGCCCCCTTCGCATTCCTGTTCAGGCACGCTTTCTTGAACAGGAAACGCGCTTCGCCTAGGTCCCTTCAAATGGGAAGAGCGGCACCGATGCGTCTAAGGACTTCTTCAGACAGCGGTGATGGCAGTATAGGCCTTGTTCCTCATCCTTTGTGATACGGATAGTCAGCTCGACCGGGTCGACAGAATCCACGACAATCGCGTTTCCGCAAAAACAGCACTGGGGACGATCGACGCTTGTCATCACTTTGGTTCCCATCCGTAGTTTTTTGCGAGCCGAGCTAGCGATTTGTCGGACAAATTCCTGAAGGTGGTGATCACTCCGCGCTCACCTTGGACGACAACATTTAATCTACTGCCGACTTGTTGCGCGAAGACCTGAGCTCCGTCTTTTTGCGTAAAGCTGCGCGTTGCGTTTGAGATTGCATCCCGCACGCCCGCCGTTCCCAGCCTTGCCGGATCGGCCAAGCGCATCGCGCCGTGAGTTGTTGCTGCTATTCCCGGAGACGCCGAAGTTTCAGCCACGCGAATTGCAGCCTTAACGAACGTCCCAAGAACGAGTCCCGTGATAGAGCCCGACGCGATCGCGACCGGGTCGACCAACGGGCTCTCAAGAGGTTTGTCCATGGCCAGAAGACGCTTCATCTCCGGCGAACAATCTGTCGTGTTTTTATCCACTGGCGGACACAGCCCAAACGGATCCGTGTAGTTGACCGGATCGCCCCCGGCAAACGCATACAGATTCTTCCCCCCCGCCAACCCGATCGGATCGGCTTGCGTGAACTGGCCGGTGAGTGGGTCGTAGAACCGGTTCCGTTGGTACTTGAGGCCGCTGCCATCGAGTTGGCCCACGACCAGGCGGCCCCACCACGGGTAGTCGCCGGGCGCGGTCGCCACGCCGTCGGCGGTTTCCTTGCCGCCGCGCCACTCGAGCCGCGGGCAGCCTGACGCGCCGGTGCACGTCGCCACCGCCCCCCCGCTCATGGTCGTGCCATCCACGTAGTCGCCCTGCCAGCTCGCGTGCGGCGCGAGCGTCTGCACCGCCGGCTGGCCCGCCTCGTCGAACCGCGTCACGGCCAGCGGGGCATCGATCCCGCCGCCGTGCAGGTACGCCACGCGGCCGAAGGATCCGTAGGTGCCGCCGCCCGCGAGATCGTTCGTGGGGGACGTGACCGGCGTGCGAATCTCGTACAGCAACTGATCGCCGTCCCACACGGTGCGCTCGAAGTAGCTCGCGCACTCGGTCGCGCTGGAGGGACACGCCGACCCGCGCACGGAGTACGTCTGCACGCGGCGCCCCAAGGCGTCGTAGCGATACATCTCCCACACGCCGCGCGTGCCGGGGCGCGAGTCGTCGCCCACGGGGCTCACCCCGATGTGGCGGTTGGCGACGGCCAGCTTGTCGTCGGCGCCGTAGTAGTTGAGCAGGTGGTCGTAGCGGTTCTCACTCGTCGCGGCATCGAGCTCGCGCTCGCCCCGCCAGAGCAGATTGCCGGCGTCGTCGAACACCTGCGCCCGCGCGAAGTAATACTGGCTGCTCAGGCTTGGCACGGTCGACGAATCGCTGGTGCTCGTCATGCGCCCCGCGCCGTCGTAGGCGTTGATGCGCATGCGATTGCCGTCGGCGTGGCCGCTGGTGCGACTGCTTGGGCGCGCCGCGAAGCGGCGGTTGCCGAGGCCATCGACCGTGAAGTCCTCGTAACTGCTCGCCCCGGACAGATCCGTGCTCGCCACGAGCGCGCCCAGGCCGTTGTACGACAGCGCCGCGGGGTTCACCGCGGGGTATGCCCCGCGCACCACAGACGCACGACCGGCGGCATCAAGGGTGAGCGTATCGGCGATCATGCTGCCGACCGCGCGGCGGATCAGGCGATCATCGCTGTCGTAGGCGAGCGTCTCGGTCACACTGCCCGGTGACACCTTTTGCACCATGCGCCCGGCCGCATCGTACGCGAACGTGTGCGTGTAGCTCCCGCGATCCAGCAGCGTATCGAGCGTCCCGGTCACTGTGTGATAGCCGTATTGCTGCACGCAGCGCGCGCTGGTGCAGGCGTCGATGGCGTCGGGGTGCGACATCGAGCGACGCCGACCAGCGGCGTCGTAGGTGAAGTCGAGGCCGTACACGTGCTGGTCGAAGCGCGACGGATAGTACGTGCCACTCGACGTCGGTGACGCCTCTTCGCAGCCGTCAATCGCGCTCGTATACCACGTGCGCGTGCGCAACGTGTCCGACACCAACAACCCCCCTGGCGAGTACACGCGTCGCACGCGCGCCCAGCGGTTGTCGGCATTGACCATCATGTCGCCCGCGTTGTACCGATAGCGCATGGTATCCGCGGCGATACACACACCCGACAGCCGCGTGGGGAAGCTGAACGTGCAACTCGACAGCTGGGTGGACAGCGACGTGCAGTTCGTCGTGCCGTAGGTGACCTGTGGCAGAATGCGGCGAATCAGGCGGCCTTTGACATCGTACACCATCGAGTCTTTGAGCGCGCGCGGCGACTGCTTCACCACGAGGTTACTCGACAGATCATACCCGTAGGTCGTACTGCCGACGCCGGGTGCCGCCTCCGACTGCACGCGGCCGAGGGCATCGATCACCCACGTGTGGGTGAGGTTGGTGTATCCACTGGCCCCCACCTGCCGATAGCGACGCACCGTCTCGGTGCGGTTGCCCTCGGCGTCGTAGCTGTGGAGCTGCCACACGCTGTCCGCCGGGTGCACCCGCGAACGCAGGTCGGTGCGTTGGCGGCCCGCGGTCACGTGCACGGAATCACGGCCCATGCGGTCGAAGCGCGTGATCGTGCGTACACCGTTCGCCACCACCGACGCACTATCCATCGCGGTCGCCGAATCGATCGGCGCGATGCTCATCGTGTCGCGGCCCACGGCATCGCGGAAGATCAGGCTCGTAAACCCTTTCGCACTGCGCACGCGGCTGACGTTGCCGTTGCTGTCGTAGCTGAGGCTATCCCACGCGCCAGCGAGGGGGCGCTGCACCGCGCGGACTTGGCCGGTGGCGGCCCCGGTGCTGTAGTACGCGAAGGTGGCGGCGGTGCCGCCCACCCCATGGATCGTCGACAGCGTCGTCCCATCGCTGCTCGAGTAGATCGTTGAGTCCAACACACCGACCGGATTGCGAACCGCCACCGGTGATCGCCACTTCGCGTCCCATCGATACTGTGTGCGCGTCGTGTCCGTCCCGGTGCGACCGCCGATCACGCGCATTGAATCGGTGAGGGCCCGTGTGTTGTAGTACGCCTCACTGACCATGCGCAGCGGGTTCTGCGTCCGCGTGACCAGCAGTTTCCACGTCGCATCGTAGGTCAGCTGGGTTTCGTAGCCGAGCGCATCACGAATGCGCGTCGGCGCCCCGTAGCCGTTCACCCAGACGCGCGACTGGTCGACCACGTCGGTACGCGGGCCGGTAATGAGCGTGTGCATGTCGTCAAGCAGCGCGAACCCGTCCCCGGGGACGCCCTTCACTTCGGCGGGCTGCACCGCCGTCGTGGCGCGAATACCGGCCGAGTCCAGCATCCACGAGGTGAGCCGGCCGTTCGCCCACGTGAACTTCGTGTACTTGAGTCGCTTGTCGCGACGCGCGGAGACGCGATTGGTGCCCGACTCGTAACTGAACGTGGTGGAATACGTGTCCGGATCGACAATCGTGGCCACCTGGCTCCCGCTGTAGGTGAGCTTCACGACGCGGGAGACGGCACCGGCCGGGGCGACGACGCTATCGAGCTTGCCCGATCCAAACGCCAAGGTATACGTCGCGCCCATCGACCACGTGCTGCACGCGCCGGCCGAGGTCATGGAGCTGCACGCATCGACCGTTTGCCCGAAGGCCGACACGGTCGATGCGTACAGGCCGGTGCTCAGCGAGAAGTACGTGGTGTACCGATCATTCGAGTGGCGACGATACAGCTCTGTGCCGGTGTAGTGGATGGTGTCGGGTCGGTCGAGCGACCGCGCGACGAAGCGCTTGACGCCACTGAGCGTGCCGATGCTCCCAAAGGTGCGTGTGCTGCCGTCGGCCCCGACCCACAGCAGCGTGTCGACCGACGCCGGTGCGCCAATGATCTGATCAATGCCGGTCAGCCACCACCCGGCGCCGTACGGACTTTGACTGCGATTGACGACGGCGATGGCGCTCGTCACCGTCTGTGACGTGCGCGTCCCGCCAGTCACCGAGGCCACTTCGACGGTGATCGGATAACGCCCGGTCGGCTGCGTCCAGCCGGAGAGCACGCGGGTGTACCGATGCGTCGTGCCGGGACTGGGGGGCGTCGAGTTCGCGCAGACGGCGGTCATGCCCGACGCGGTCACGCAGATCTCGAGGTAATCCGGCGTCGCGGAGCCTGACGCGGCGCTCACATCCACGCTCACTGCTGGCGCCGGCGATGCCGTCTGCGAATTGTACAGCAGCGCGGGCGTTCTCGATCGATTGTAGCGGGTCGTGCTCGGCAGAAAATGCACGAACCGCAAATCACCGCACTCGTACGCGGCATTCGGCCCGGCGGCGAGCGAAAGACAGGCCGAGCGATCCCGGTCGTCGCCGACGGTGGCGAGCTGAATCCCGGATGCCGGTGTCGACGCGACGGTCACTTCGGTCCACGTGGAGTCCTTGATCGTGCCGTCGTTCGTTGAGGTCGCTCGCACGACGACCAGGGACTGCGTGCCGACCATGGAGCTCGCCGTCCCCGTCAACTGCACCGTGGCGCTCGATCCGGCCGCGATGCTTACCGACGATGCACTGAGTGTGCAGGTTCCCGTGAGCGCCCCGCTACTGCACGAGGCCGAGAGGCTATACGAGTCCGTCGCTTCGCCACCATTGTGGATCGTATAGCTCACCGTGGGCGTACTGCTGGGCGCGACCGCTTTGATTTGGGCGCCCGGTTGCACGCGCACATCCCGCGTGGGAGTCGCGACCTCATAGTAGGCCACGTCGTTATAGAGGTAGCTGTTGCTGTACGCGTCGAAGCGCCCTTCGACGGTGGCCGGCAAATTCACGGTCAGCGTCGCGCGCTGCGCCTGATCGCACCCGGAGAGGGTGACGTATTCGATGGACGCGCTGGACGTGACGTCGGTGCTGTTGACGCGGACCCTCGGGTCGCCGACTTGGGTGTCGCTATAGCAATAGTCGATCGTCACATCGGCCGTGGACTGACCGGTGAAGAACGCGTTGCCCGGTGAGACCTTGACGTAGGGCGCCGACTGGGCGACTGCGACGTCCGGCGTGAGGAGCGCCACGATGCCAACGATGGCCATATCGAGCGAGCGCTGGCGGGAAAACCGCGAACCAACCGCTTTGAACATGCGACGTACCTCGGTGAGTGAGATATGTCGTGAGAACGCACGAGATGTACCGCGCGCATGACGCTGGTAAGGTGCGGAAGGACAACACGTTAACGAAATGCTACGGCGCAGGGCATTCGCGATTCTCAGCGGATTCGCGCGAATTCGCGCGGATGTGCGACGCATTTTCTAGTTGGCGCGCCGCGAACCTCTGGGGCGGTATGCGGATTGACGCAGTGACTCAGTGGACTGCCGCCTCGGGAGTGCGCTGCTACTGACGAAGCATGTGGATACGGGCAGTGTGCGCCTTTGCCGTCGGAATCTCATTCATGCCAAAGCCATTCTTGTGACAATGCTCGAGTGCGCACAATGCATAGAATCGTGGACAAGCTCTGCCCATTATCCCTCACACTTTCGTCAATAGGTGCGCTACACGGCCCGTAGCAATGGAACATAGAGTCAAAAGAGCACCGGACCACAGGGCCGCCTACACAGTGAGGCGTCCGGAAGCGGACGCCTCAAACCATAGAACAGCCTTGCGGAATTCACGACCGAAGCGCGCCGAAACTGTCTGCATTCATCAACCCTCACCTTCAACGGTTGACGGAAAGCATTCTTTCCGCAACGCGCTCAGCTATGGACCTCGAAACATGCTGCACAATAAGGACTCAAGCCCTCGCTAGAAGTCCTTCGCAAATCGAACGGCATCGCTCGCAATCGACCGGGATCCGAGAAGCGGATTTCGAGCAACGACCTGCATCGACACATGAGCAGTGCTAGGTGTGCCGGGGGGAATCACGTACAGATATGACCGCGAGTCCGTGAACGTGCCGCCCGTCACGGTACTCTCTTCGCGCATTCCGGTCACATAGCACCCCCACTCGTCGCAGGTCTGAGAATAATTGTCGACCGTGACCCTGTATTCAGTCGCTCCCGAAACAGGAGGCCAACTAATCTCTGCATATCCGCTTCCGAGCACGGCCGCGGTGACTGTGGGCGATGAGAGCGTCGCATCACGCACGACCCCAAGAACGCCGCCCATATCCGATTCGATTCGACCGATCAAGCTCCAAACATGATTGTTGCCGCCTTGACCAACCGTGGTGCCGATGAGTGCGACGTTGTTCGAGTCAAGTCGTACGAAGACGCTTCCGCCGCTATCTCCACCTGTGTTAAATGCAGTTCCTCGATCGGCGCAGCGAGTTACGTACTGATCAAGGCCGTTTCCGAGCTTATGATCGATGCATGACTGCCACTTTACGCCCGTTGTCCAGCCGCCCGCAAAGCCCATCTTATGGTAAGTCGCGCCTACCGGTGGCAGTGCGGTTCCAGTTACTACAAAGTACGGACTGAATGGTTCGACGGCGGTGCTACCCGCTCCCGCTCCGGAAGACGCTGAAGTCGTTCGCGCGATCAGTCCCACTTCCGACGGCATCGAAGCATCCAACTTGAACAATGCAGCATCGGATGCACGGCACCAGTTGTAGCCGCATCGATACTTATCGGGATCAACTTCCGAGAAGCCGCCGAAGACGCCGCCTTGGCTGAAGCTCGTACCATCCGGAGCACCCCATACCGTCGTGCAATGAGTGGCCGTCACTATCGCGCGATAAGTTGGACTACCAGCCGGCGTATGATTTGCGGCGAACCCGGCCGAGCAAGACGCTGGAGAAGCGCCGCCTGCTTTTGGGTCTGCGCCGGTAGTCTGTATCAATATCCCGCCCACCATGGCACCCCACATTGCTGTCAGAGATGTTGCGGCTGGCGTATCGCGATTTCGCAGTGATGCTGTTGACGTCGGCCTCGCGACCTGTTCGGAAACGAGACGGATAAGCGTAGTGTCGATACCTAGTACGCGAAACCGCTGAGTGAGAAGTTGTTTGACATTCGAGTAACTGACTTCATCGATGCCGATACGCACCCGGTTGTCCTTCTCATCCAGATCCAGAGTCCGGACGTCTGGTATCAACGAGAATACCGAGTCGAACACGAGATCACGGGCCGTGGCGAGCTGCCGGAAGGACCGGCGAGCGCGTCCGATTTTGAACTTATAGTTAGCCCGCGACAACAAGGCATCTTCGTTCACGACGCGCCGCGCCGCTGCCATCGCTCGATTATCATCATGCTCGTCTGCGACCATGATTACGAGGCTACCAGCCTCGTCGATGTAATATCCTGCAAAGCTCGGTACCATCGCGGCTATGTGCTCGAACGGTTGCTCTTCGTGTCGGATTGCTGCAGGTCGAGCAGCCACGACAGCACCATTCGTGGTGGCCGCATACGACGGCGGTTCGCTGAGTCCATGCTCCTCTGTACAACCGATTAGGCCCGCACCAAAGGCAGACAAGGCTAATGCAGCTTTCTGACATTTCTTCATTACTACCCCTCTAGGTCTCTATACGTTTGGACTGGCTGACGTACTTTATGCTCAATGCATCAACAAGACAGCATGAATAGAAAGTGCGCCGATTGTCCTACTGGACTTGCATTTTGGCCGTGACTTCCGACGATTGGAGCGTCCTGCACGCGCCGCCGCGCCCCACTTGTACATTGGATTTCCGGAACGTGCGATACCCCTCGGCTGACACTTCAATGCTGAAGTTTCCGGTGCGCTCAATAGCACCCGCATATCGTCGGGGATTGGAGCCAACGACAGGTTGGGCCACCTCTGAATAGCCGCTGTCGCTCGAAATCGTGACCGATATGGCGACGGCTGGCGTTTGATTGGTCAACGAATCAACGACGGTTACGACAACCGCCGCCCGACCGACATCTACGCAGTCACCACCTCCTGTAAAACTGCCGCAAGCATTCAAGTAAAGGATCGCAACAGAGAGCGCGCCAATCAACTTCGGAAGTGGCTTGACCGCAAAACGATTATGACACATAGAAGTCTCACCTATTGGGTCGACGGTACGAGCGTTGCACAGAGGCGTTCAGTACGACTCGCATGCGCTCAAGCTGATCGCCTGTTGGATCGCTCGGTGAAGTTAGAACTCAGAGCTGCTACCCCGTGTCTTATAGCTTATCAGGAGATATCGCTGGTGGCTAGAAGCGGCCGATCTACAACAGTACGTAATCGGCCCTATTGAGGCGTTCCGGAGCGCCGATGGCTATCCCAACGATGTACCTATTGAAGTCGCACATTTTGAATGCCTACTGAGCGTCCGACCTAGTGCCGCCGATTGTGTTGCGCAGAACTTGTTGCCCGCCGACACCGTGCGAATTCGCGCGGACGGTCGAAGTGTTCTCGCGCAGTTCTGCACCACTCGCGACGTCAGCGAGTCCGCGACTACGGCGCGAAGCACGGCGCTCAACGACGGTGACGCCGAGCTGCGTCATGCGCCGATAGAGGGTTGAGCGGTGTACGCCCATTCGGCGGGCGGCAATTGCGGTATCGAAGTCAGCTGCCCGCAGCAGAGCGCACAGCTGCTCCCGTTCGGCGTCCTGCGCCGGATTCGCCGGCGAAGTCCGGTGCTGCTCACGATGAAGCAGGCCGAGCACGTCGGGGGCGCGCACGAGGTCACCGTCGTGCAGCAGATGCAGGCGATCAACCAATGATCGCAGCTGTCGTACGTTTCCCGGCCACGCGTAGTCACATAAGACATCGAGCGCGGCTCGTTCCCATTGCAGTGGCGCGCCTCCCGCGTATTGCGAAAAGTGCTGCACCAAGAGCGGGATGTCGTCACGACGCCTACGCAACGGCGGAACATCAAGCACGCACCCACCGATCCGATAGGCAAGATCGGCGCGAAAGGTGCCGCCATCGACCAGGTGCATGAGCGGCTCGTTGCACGCCGCGACCACTCGAAAATCGCATCGGCGATCCATTCGAGCTCCAACGGGACGGAACGCACCGGTCTCTAGTGCGCGCAGCAGTTTTGCCTGGCCGCCGAGGCTGAGTGTACCGATTTCGTCGAGGAATACGGTACCGCGATCGGCTTCCGCCAACAGACCCGCCGCATCGGTAACAGCGCCTGTAAACGCACCGCGGACGTGCCCGAACACGGTGCTCTCGAACATGGTGTCCGGGATCGCGCATACGTTGAACGGAACGAGTCGGCCCGTGCGCCCGGAACCGCTATGGAGGTCGGACGCGACCAGCTCTTTCCCGACGCCGGTCTCGCCTTGGATGAGCACCGGCAAACGTGCCGGCGCGATCCGCGCAATCGTGGCACGCAGCTCACGTATGCTCGCACTGTGTCCGATCAGCAGCGACGTCGAGGAACTTGGTAGCATGATCATTACTCCGGAGGCTTGGGGCTCGCGCGCTCACGGAGAGGGCTCGTCACCGCCTCCGCGTCCGCGTCGTCGCTGATAATGCGCGGCGTCAGAAAGACGAAAAGCTCCGTTTCCGTCGTGCGCCGATCCACTCGACCGAACAGCCCGCCTATCCAAGGAATGCTGGAGAGAAGGGGAATTCCCGACTGATTGTTGTCGCGCTGTCGATCGATCAACCCGCCGAGCACGACTGTCTGACGGTCTTTGATGAGCAAGTTCGTTTGCACGCTGCGGGTGGAGATGACAGGAGCATCGAAGGCCGTTTCCGTCGTGGCGGCATTTACTTCTTGTGTGACGGCAATCATCACGTAGCCATCGCTGCTGATCGTCGGCCGGACGGCGAGCCTGGTACCCACATCGCGGTATTGAATGACTTGATCGCGGCTCGGGGCGTCAGTGGGCAGAGAGCGTTGCACCTGAACGAACGGGCGCTGGCTCCCGACTAGAATCTCTGCCAATTCATTGTTGGCGGCGATGACGACCGGTCTGCTGACGATCTGTACATCGCCGCGTGAGGCTGCGGCGCGCAACGTGGCGTTGAGTTGAGTGGTGCCAACGGTGAAGTCCAGCAGTCTCGCGATCATCTCGCTACCGCCGCCGCCCGTGGCTCCACCCGAGATCGTCCCGCCGGTACGCCCCGGCAACTCTGTCGCTGGCACTTGGGTTTCCAAGCCGAACGAGAGGCCGCGATCGCGCCGCACCTCCGCGATGAGCACCTCGATCAGGACCTGAAGTGGCCTGACGTCCAACTCTTTCACGGCGGCATCAATCAGAGCGTAGTCGGTTCGACTTGCCCGTACGAGAAGGGCATTGGTGCGTGCGTCCGGTACGATGGTGACTTCCCCGGAGAGCGAGGCGCCGCGCGTAGGCTGGCCTTGCGGGATGGGCATCGCGGTGGTCGATCCCTGCGGCGGTACTGCCGACTGCCGAAGGCGTTGATCCAGCGTGCCACCGCCCGCGTCGCTGCCAAGTTCGCCGAACGCACTGGCGCGTCCGTACAGCGCGTTCACGCCGGCGGCGACATCCGCTGCACGTGCATGACGGAGACGGATGACGAACAGCTCCAATCCGTTGCTCGAGGCCAACGAAGCTTGAGATGCCGACCGAGCGGCCGTCCCACCCGCCGCTCCAAGCGGTGAGCCATTGGCAAGACCGGACGAATTCGTGGGAGGCCGGACCCGCACGCGATACATACCGGCTGCCGAGTCCAGCGCGATCTCCATGTTGTGCGACTCGAGCAATCCACGCAGCAGCGGGAGGACCTGCGCCCGCGCCACCGGGCGTTGCGTTTGAAGGGATACGCGCGCAGGCGGCAACGACCCGAAGCTCAACGGGCGGTCGACATAATCACCAAGTGCCTGCACGGCGGCACGTATATCGACATCCACCAAACGGATGGAGATCGAATCGCCGCGGGCACGAACGAGCGAGTCGGCGCGTTGCGCAGACGCTTTCCCACTCCATACCATGACACAGACGAGCGCCGCACAGAGGCAGGGTACAGCGCCGGCGCACGTTCGTCGCTTCGGCTCTAGCGCCATACGGTCTGCAGTGATTCGGTCCACGTGGAATCCCGGTATCGAAAGACGATGGTCGTGGCGGTTACGCGCAGGACGCGCATCCCGGCAGTCGTATCACCCGCAGTCAGCGACACCGTACCTGGCCGTCCAGGAGCGCCATCCACCAATGCGGTCCAACTGTTCCCGTTGGCCCCGTTGCCAATCACGCCACGCAATTGGATCGGGGGACGGACTTGAATTGCAGCAGGGGCGACCGCTACTACCGACTCCGGCGGTGCGATCTCCGCCGGTTGTGTGCCCAGCAGGTCGTAGACAACCACGGTGTCAGCCAGCGCGCTGAGATCTGCCCTAGTGAGCGAGCCGCGAAGGTCGCGAGGACGTGTCGCTAGCGACGATGCCGGCGCGACGATGCTCTGCGGTGCTCCACCAGTGCGAGCCCAAAGTCCCTGCGCCACGAAACCGATCCCGGTACACACGATGAACGCGGCGCCGCGGCGCATGAGCCGCGCAGCCCGAGTCACTGTTCCGCTCATCGTGACGCCGCAATGGCCGACCGGCCGACGCTCGACGGCTTCTGGCCGCGGAGTTCCTGCAATGCGTGCAGGGTTGCCTGTATCCGGACGCGATGCGGCTCGCTACCGGCCTCCCGCTTTAGGGACAGCGCCGAGACGCGCAATCGCGGAATGGCGGATTCGATTGCCAGGAGGCTCGCCATCACCGCCTCGATCGTACCAGTCCCCTCAAAGCGGACCGCTACTTCCGCAATCGCAATCGCGCCGTCACCGCCCTCCTCCTTTCGTCGGCCAGCGCCAGCGCGCGAACCAACGATCGGCGCTCGCCTCGCGCGCGACCGCTCAACTGACGCGACAACTGGCTGAGCGGATGTGACCGCAAGATCCGATTCGTCCGAAATGGCAGCGATCATCGTCAGGAGTCGCTCTTGATTCGCCGATGCGCTCGGCTCCGTCAGAAACCAGCGGCGCGCCGCCAGAAAACGACGAGTGGCCATATCGAGTTCAGATCGGACTCGTGGCTGGTGGCGCAACAACTCCTGACCTTCCCACCACGCAGCGCCGATTGCTGCCCGCCTCGCGGCGGCAGCGGTGATCACCGAGGAAACCGGACCACTCAGGCGAGCGATGAGCAGCAACGTGCATACCAACATCAACGATCGGAGCGATCCGAGGCGGAGGCTCATTTGATGCGCCCCGCGGCGACTGAGCCAGCGCTCGTCCGTCTTGGTGGTCGCTCCTGCAGAGCACTCCGACGCAGGCGTACGTTCACACGCTCCATGGCGCTGCTGGCTGCGTCGCCCGTACGCGCAACTCCGCCAACGAGACTCGCGCTACGTACCCACTCCAGCGAGGCGAAGGATTGCGGGAGGACCGCCCCATGTTCCGCTTCTACACGGAGATCAACCGTTGAATCGGTGAGCGTCAACATGTCGAGTGTCCCCAGGGTATCCAGCGTCCGCGCGATGTCCGAGAGAAGTACGATGACTGGCCGCGTCTGCCGGTCGAATCGATCGACCGTCTGCAGCGACTCGGTGATCACGCGCAATGAGTCAGTGCGAGCCTGTGCTTCCTGCAACGCCGGCTGTTGTACGCTCAAAGTACGCGCGCGCGCGCTCGCTGCGACGACGCTCGCCGCGATCCAACCGAGCACGCAGGCGGTAAGCAGCGTGGTCAACCAGCCCATGTGCGCGATGCGTGTTCGGGACGTTCGTGGGTCGAGACCGGAAAGGGCGCGCAGTGGCGGGTGCAGCGTCTGTGCAGCGGCCGAGGCTACTGCGATTTCGGACGCGCGGACGACGGACGCGGCGAGGCTTGCGGTCGCGACAGTACTCATGTGGAATGCCGCTTCGCCAGCGACACCTGACGTGACGGCGCGCTCCGCATCGACCAATGCATGCCCGACTGGCAACAGGACTGCGGCAGGAACGACAGCGATTTCCGAAAAGCCCTCGCTCCGTGCGATCGCCGTTATGCGATCAACCCACGCTCCGTTGAACAGCGCGGCCCACTGGTCTCCGTTCGGCGACAGCAGCACCTCCGACAGGCGGGGTGTTGCGACGGTCACGACGAAATGACGATACGGATCCAGAGACTCCGCTACGGCGCGCACGCCGGTTTTCCGACGAGGCGCGGCCGCTGTCGCTATACCGATAAGTCGCTTGGTGGTCACGAGATCGGGGCCCAGTGCAACGACACATCGCTTGCGAGAAAGACGTGCTCGCGGGCTGTCCGCGATGAGGGTGGCGAGCTCTAGGTATTCGTCGCCAAGCGCCAGTCGAGGCCGCGTCGTTGTCCAGACCTCTTGGCCGCCGCGCATCAAGCACGCGTACCACGTGTCTGACAGAAGAAGTATCCCCAATTGCTCCGATCGGAGAGAGAGATGCCGTCGCGATTGCTGGTCTTTCATTGCGTAGCGCTCATCCGCGTTGCGTGCCCGAAGCGGCGTCCCACCGCTACGACTGACGTACCTTCGCGAAGCAGTCGTGCCGAGATCGTCGCTCGACGACCCGACTTCGCCGATGGCGGCGAGGTAGCCCACGCGTCCGCATTTACCGTGAGCGACAACGACCACGCGGCTGGAAGCGCCACGGTGTCGCTTAGGAGCGCACGGGTTTCGGCGCTGAGCGACATCGGTAGCGCGGGGATCCACGCGGGACCTTCGCCGACTCCAAGTACGGTCTGGATCGCGGCGACAGGCTCCTCCGCAGCGATCATACTCATAAGCTGCGCTCTCAATTCCTCATCTGAGGCGATGGCTCGGAGCTCAGCATCATCGCTGCCCATGGCACGGCGCACGCTCACCAGGCGCTGCGCCAGTGATTGCGAGCCTGCGATGCCGAGATCGGCGAGCGCCGCAGCGATCACTTCGACAGGCACGCGCATCACGTCCAGCCTCGCTCCGAAGGGTCGAACGGTCACGTCACAGCGCGGATCGAGAGAAATCGTTTCGATCGTCAGCGCTTGCCAAAGTGAGTCTGCTTCGCCGGGCGTTTCGGCCTGCAGCAGCAGTTCAGAAGCACTACGCTCTACCTGAACGAGACACGCAGCACCGATGAGCGACGTCTCAACCGAGGCTCGCCGCGTCTCGCTCTGGGCCATCGCGACGGCCGCGGCATATCGTGCCATACTCGCTGCCAGCGTGATCGCGACGGTCGCCACGAGTACGATGAGCAATGCACCCCCGCGCCGAAGGCGCAGCGCTGTTTTACCGGGCAAGGACAAGCGCCATGGTATCGCGCGGTCCGACAACACCGATGCTATGCGGAAGTCGCGAGCTGTCCTGCCAGTCGTGGATCCAGTGCCCAACGCCTTCGCTCAGATCGAGATACTGCAAGCGCACAGGGCCCGTCGTTTCTATCGATTGATGGAGCTCCCCGGCCATGATCTCTATGCGCGAACCGGCTTGGCGGTCGACGACCGCCACCTGCACAATGCATGGGATCCGGTAGCCCGCACTGCTGCGACACCAACTCCGCAGCCGCATGGACTGCGGCGTTCCCTGAAACCGTGGCGTTGCACCGGAGTCAACAGGAAAGTCGATCGCGTGCTGTAGCAACTCTCGCCCGCACACCCTGCGCGTCGCCCGCCGTACGCTGCCCCACGTGGCGGCCTTCCCCCCCTCGGCGGGGCGCCGCGGCCTCGCGACGCGTGCGTGAGCACATCCTGGCGGAACTCCGCGCCGTGGCGGTGAGCTCAAGTCGTGGGCGGATCGTCCCACGCGGGGTGAAGCGGAAGATGAGCACCTACGATCTGCGACCCCGTCGCCGACAGGTCGTCCGCCAGCGCGACACCACAGTCCATATCACTATGTGGCACCAGCCGCCAGAACCGTGGAAACGCTGGAATTCACCTTAACTGAACAGTATTGTGCCTAACCCAGCATTGCTGCTGACAACGCATTTCGGAATGCGCGCTACGCGCGCAATTTTACGTGGAGCGCTTCAGCAGAACGCACCGCGTTGAAGTTGTAGGAAAAGCTATTTCCGACCGGCTTCGCCCGCTTCAACGCGAGTCATCGCGCGATCGAACTCGCGCTTAACGAGCCCATTCAGGCCATATCACCGGGACAGTCGCTGGTCATTTACGACGGCGACATCGTACTCGGCGGCGGCGTGATCGAGCGCGGTATGGCGGCAGCGCTTCGTTCGCGCGCATTGCCGTTGTTGACGTAGAGCACCGGACCGAACGTTCATTGCGGCGTTCGGTAGCAACGCGCGGCACGACGATCCACCGACTACGGCTCAAAGACTCGAAGCATAGCATGCCCGAGGACAGCGAGGAGCGCGGTGCCGCCCACCGCGCTCCCGACCACTGGTCCGTTGGAGAGCACGACCGCTTTACTCAGTGATGCGTGCCCCCCAATGACCACTAGACGCCCACAGAGCCAGACCGGAATCGCCTGATTTCGAACACCCTGTAGCCCCAGGCAGTTGTATGAATCAAAATGGTCACCAGCCATGGAGGCGAATGGAAGCACCTGTAGCGGCTTCAGTAACCCGGCCCCCCCGCCAACGGAGTGGATCGAAGGCGGTGCCCCGCTGATTCGATCGTGAGACGGGAGGGCGGAAAGACGCTACTGCTACCGCTGCGGGCTCAGTTGAATCGTGCGAGACACAGCCACGGTTTCTTCACATCCGCGCACAGTGCGTGATGCCACGGCGATCGTATCGGTTCGAGTTGAGTACCCCGCAGCGACCGTCCGAATTTCGTAAGTCCCCGGAATGGCCGTGAGGCTTGCGACCTGTTCCGAGGGACCCGACGTCGCCTGACCACGCGGCGAGAGCCTAGTTACAGTGACCACCGCCAGTTGACCCACGCTGTTGGCGCTCACGGCATCTACAACCGTCAGTTCGACGCCACGCTGCGGCAGAAGCGTACACACGGCGTCCTCTGAATTGCAGGCGAGGAGAGCCAGGAGCCCCAGACAGGGACTGCGGAATGTCGCATGCGACTTAACTCTTGAGAATTGCATGGTCAGAACGTCTGAAGATTGCTTCCGAGATCCTGCTTCATCTGCCCGAAGTTGCTGAATACGCCGCTGGCGCCACCTTGCTCCGCGAAGGCGATACCATAGAAGGCCACCGTGTTTGGAAGTCCTCCAAACATCGCGAAGATTGGGCTTCCGCTGTCGCCTTGCTCCAAGTTGTTCTGTCGGATTGACCCTCCGTCTAGCGACCACGGAGTTGCCGAGCAATGAGAATTGGTGAGAACCAGCTGCTCACTTCCTCTACGTGCGCCGATCGTCGTCGTGCAGCCAGACGGACCGATCTGGTAGCCACCAGTGATCGGACGATGCCGGTTGTATAAAGTGGTGGAGTTCGTGAGTGACGGCGCACTCACACTTCTGAATACGACAAGCGCTTTCGCAAGGCTCGTCGCGCGTGCGGATTGCACTCGAGATTCGGCTGCCATGGAAGTTACGCCGATCACGACTTTTCCATGCCGCTCGTCGATATCCAACGAGACTACGTCGTCATCCTGGAAAGCACTGACGAATAGCTCAGATCGTACCTGATACAGTTCGGCGAAGGAATACGAGGCTTCCTCCATACGCCATCGTCTCGGCAATACCGCCTCTCGCTTTTGTGCCTCACTCATGCTGCGGGGATCGACACGTACACGATCCAGCAGTAGCTGCTGCATCTCAGCAAGGGCACGCGTGCTATCCGCCAATTTGGTCAAGCGGATTACGAGCTCTCCTCCATCGCCGAAGTAAGCCCCGGCAAAGGTGGGGACGGCCGTACCGACGGCCAAGAACGACTCGTCGAGATTGCCACTCTGCCGGTGGGCTACCGGAAGGACACGATCTGCGACAGCCTCAACTTCGACGGGGGCGTGTTCTCCGCAGGAGGCGAGGAGGCAGAGAGAGAAAGAGAGAGCGCGCACGGTTTCGCACCCGCGTGCGTACTTATACGCACGGCCGACTTTTACTTGCATAGTCACGTTTCTTTGGGAAACATTGAATTGCGGAGGGGGCATTTCTCCCGCCGATATGCTATTCGCCCGACCGCCGGTGTGTCAACAGCGCGTACATAGGACATCTTCGCCAGTTGCTATCGGCCTTCTCCATCTACGGCCCAAGGCACCGTCAGGTGCGCTGCTGGATGAGCGCCTCGTCGGGCGTGGTCTTCACCGCGACCATCATGTCGCTCGTGACATTCAGCAGCGTCATGAACATGTCCGGCAGTGTATCGAGCGCGATGAGAATGCCGATACCTTTTCAAAGCGCATTTGATAAGCGCGAACGAGCAGAAAAGCGCAGGGGCCGGAGAGGAATACCACCAGCTGCGAGCACTGCGCCCTCTGCGTCTCCGCGTGATCAGTTCATCCAATCCCGTCCGTCGCCCTACGGGTTGAACCAGAACGACGCCTTCACCAACAGCGTGTTCATCGGATGCACGTCGAACACGCGCGTGACATCCTGAGGGAAACTGAAGTCCGACGCCGTGGGATCGTACAGGCTTCGTCCCTGCTGCCACACCAGGAACAGCACCGACGCCGGGCGATACTCCCAGCGCACTACCGTATTCGAGCGGAACTCGCGCACGCGGAAGCCACCGGGATCGCCTGGTCCAAACGGCTGATAGCGATCGGCGTACGCCGTGGCCCGCGGACTATCGAGTTCGCGCCAATTGGTGTAGCGACCGGTGGTCACGAACGGCTGCGCATACAGCTGCAGCGACAGCGTACGCGTCGCGGTGTAGTTCACGCGCGCCGTGGTGCGCAGCGTCGACTGCTTGAGGCGCGCGAAGGTGTAATACGTGTCGCCATCGCGCACCACGTTCGAATGCCACTGCGCGTCGTTGTTGCCGCGGTCGTAGCGCGCCGCCAGCGATGCACTGAATCTCGACGACACCCGTGCCTGGATGCCCGGCTCGATCCACATGCCGTCACTGCGCCCTTCGTCACCGCTGTTGGTGCCCATGAACAGCGTGGGCGTGTACCACCGACGGCGATCGCCCTCGATGCCCAGGAACGCGTTGCCGTTCGAGCTGAGACGCACGGCCGGTCCACCGCGCGCGGCGCGGTCGCTGAACACGGGCGTGAGCGCGTTCGCGTTCACGCCGGTGTGAATCCACCATGTGTTGGGCAGCTCGACGTGCCAGTTCATGTTGAGCCCCTGACCCAGCGCGAGGCCCGCCGTGTTCCACGTGTTGAACGTGTTGAAGTTGAGGAACGCGCGACGGTAGTACCTGGTGGGCGTATTCAGCTGGAGCGAGAACCAGTTCCGGAACATCTGCTGATCGGCCCGCGCCTGAAAACCGAGATCGTTGCTCTCGAAGCCCGGTGAGAAACGCTGCAGCACGCTCTGAAAGCGCGTGATGCCACCGCCGAACTTGGAGATCGACAGACGTTCGGCATCGCCCGTCATCGACGTACGCGTGGGATCGTACGTGATATCATCATCGGGCCGATCGTACTGGTGCACGCTGCTGCGTTGCGTGGCGGCAATCGCGTCGGCCGTACCGTTCACCGTGCTGCCCGATACCGACGCCGCGAGCTCGTAATTGTTGGCGGCGAAGCGATGACGCAGGTCGATGCCGCCGGTGTAGGCGCCACCGCGCAGCACGCTGCGGCTCCACTCGTCGTTGGTGCGGTCGACGCCCGTGAGCATCACCCCGATGCCACTGTTGCCGTTGCGCAGGTCCTGCTGCAGGCGCAACACCGCGTAGCCCGTCTGCGGTTCGATGGTGCGACGCTGCGTGCCGAGCTCGCGCTCAGTCACCGCCGTGACCAGGCCCACCGACAGTCCGCTGGCGAGACGACCGCTCACCTTGCCCGCGCCGATGATGCGCGACGCGGTCGCACTCGATCCGTCTCCGTAGCGGTTCAGCAGCTGCGGCGACCGGCCAATGCGACGAGAATAGAAGAGTCCCGTGCAGCCGGTGTCGATGTCGTCGCACGCCGTGCGGAACTGGAAGATGCCCGCACCTTCCAGGAAGAACGGTCGACGCTCTTCGAAGAATTGCTCGAAGGCCGACAGATTCAACACCGACGGATCGGCCTCGACCTGACCGAAGTCGGGATTGATCGTGGCGTCCACCGTGAGGTTGGAGCCGAGTCCCATCTTCACGTCGGCGCCGAACGCCTGCGACACCGGCGATGAGTAGCTGCCGTTCGCATTCTGCCGCGTGCTGCTCTTCTCCACGACATATGGTGTGACTTCGAGTCGACGCGGCTGCGGCAAACGCCCGAATCCTTCCAGCTCGCCGCCCTGCGATACGTACCCCTGCACATCGCGACGGAACAGCGGCCACGAAATGCGCTGCTTGGTGCGGGCCACGTCACGCACGATCAGAAAGCCGAAGCGCTTGGCGTCGTCCTGATTGAAGCGGATCTGACTGAACGGAATGCGGAACTCCGCCACCCATCCCAGTGAATCGATCTTGGTGGCCACGTCCCACACCGCGTCCCAGGTGGCGTCTTCCACGTTGTCATTGTACACGTAGAAGTCGCGCTTCACCCCGGCCGGGTTCGTGATGAACTGGTAGGCGGTGCGGCGATCATGATACGAGTCGATCACCAGCTTGAGCTGCTCACTCTCCGTACGCACATCGCGACGCGACAGCAGCGAGATGATGCTGTCCGGGGCGGGATCATACATGCGTCCCAGCACATACAGATAGCGCTCATCGTACGTCACGCGCACTTCGGTGCGGAAGCGCGGCGTGGCCCCTTGGTTGGGCTCGTACTCGAGGAACTGATCGATCACCGTGGCACTGCGCCACGCCGCGTCGTCATCGCGTCCATCCAGCACGGGCGCCTGCGACACACGGGTGGCCGACGCGCTACGTGTCGGGCTCGGCAGCGGCGCAGTCGCGCGTTCTCTCGTCGTCGACGACACGGAGGGCTGCGCCTGCAGCAAAGCAGGCACGGCCAGAAGGAGCAGGAGGAGTCGTGGCATGTCTGTTCCGACAGCACGACTCCCTCAATGGTTTGATCACACCCACCACCATCCTAGCGGCGCAGTGCGCGCCCCGCGAACACATTCGTCATCCGTCCCTCCTGCACCGCCGCTTGTCCGTTCACGAACACCCACACCATCCCGCTCGACAAGCGGGTGGGCTCCACATACGTCGCTTCGTCCCGGATCGTCTTGGGATCGAACACGATCACATCAGCGAACGCACCGGCCCGCAGCACGCCGCGATCGGGAATGCGATACGTCTCGGCCACCTGCCCCGACGACGCGCGCACCATCCGCTCCATCGTGATCACCGGCTTGTCGAGCACGTAACGACGGATCTTGCGCGGGTACGTGCCATACAGCCGCGGGTGTCCGCCCGACCCGTCGGAGCTCGTCATCACGTACGGATCCTTCATGAACGTCTCGATGTCGGCTTCGGTCATGTTGAACGACGCCACGCTCATGTCGAGTCCTTCGTTGATCATCGCCAACGCCGTCTCCACCGCCGGCATGTTCCGCTCGGCCGCGGCCTGCTTGAGTGTCTTGCCGATATACGACCTCGCCGTGGCACTGCCACCGGTGAGCAACAGCGTGCTGTCGCCACCGCGACGTCGCAGATTGTCGCGCATTTCCACCAGCATCTTCTCGCGCAACGTGGCGTCAGCAATGCGCAGCTTGAGCGAATCATTGCCGCCGGCCTGTGCCCAGCGCGGCACCAACGCAGCACTCAGCCCTGTTCCGCTCGCTGTCCATGGATACTGATCGGCCGTGACCACACATCCCTTGGCGCGCGCCTCACGCATGATGCCCAACACGCTGTCGGCCTTGCCCCATACATCAACGCCGAGCGTCTTGATGTGTCCCACGTTCGCGGTGAGACCCGATTCGCAGCCGATGCGGATCGTTTCGCGCACCGACGCGAGGAGGCCAATGGTGTACGACGACTCGTCGCGCTGATGCGTGTCGTACACGCCGCCGAACGGTTTCGCGGCCGAGATTACGGCGATCGCTTCGTCGGTGCTGGCGTAGCTTTGCGGCGCGTAGAACAAGCCTGAGCCCACACCGAGCGCGCCTTCCCGCATCGCCTTCGTGATGAGCGCGCGCATGGAGTCGATCTGCACCTTCGTGGCCGGCGCCGACGACGCACCCATCACGTTGGCGCGCACAGTGCCGAAGCCCACCGTGGCATACGCGTTGGTGCCAAGTCCGAGCTTCTCCGACTCATCGAGAATGCGCTTCACGTCGAACGGCCCGCGACCATCGGGGCCGATCGTGACGGTCGTGACGCCCTGCATCAGATTCGACGCGCTCAACCGCCGCTCGGCGTTCAGTCGCGGCAGTCCTTCATACGCATGCGTGTGCGGGTCGATGAACCCCGGTGACACGATCAGACCGGTGGCATCAATACGACGCGCGGCCGTGGTGCCGCGCGGGATCGCGCCCACAAAGGCGATGCGGTCGCCGCGAATGCCGACGTTGGTGATGCGTCCCGGTGCGCCGGTACCGTCGTACACCATGGCGCCGGTAATCAGCACGTCCACCGCGCCTTGCGCTTGCAATGCCGCACCGAGTGGCAGGGCGGCGATGCACAGGCCGAGCACTCCCACGCGACGGACAGATGAGAGGAGAGTCATGATCTGAAGGAGTGTGTTGAAAGCGTGACCAACATTGCTACGCGCCGCACACGAGCGTCGCTGCCGCCAGATCTTCCAGCGCGAGTCCGACCGACTTGAACAGCGTGATCTGCGCGCCGTCGGTACGCCCCGCAATCGTACCCGCCACCAGCTCCCGCAGCTCGGCCACCACCTGCACCCGCGGAATGGTGCCGCGCGCCAGTGGATCGACCAGATCGCCGGCCTCGCTCAGGGCACCGTCATAGCTGTCCACCACGATGCGACTGGCACACATGGTGTCGTCATCGGCCTCACGCATGGCGGGCGTGAAGCCACCCACCAGGTCAACATGCGTGCCGGCCTGCAGCCATGCGCCCTCCACGATCGGCGTGCGAGACGTGGTGGCCGCGCACACGATGTGCGACGCGGCGAGGGCATTGTACAAGGCGTTCGGTTCATCGGGGCACGCTTCCACCGGCAGTCCTTCACTCGCCAGCGCGTTGGCCAGCGCCACCGCGCGCGCCGGCGTACGTCCCCAGAGGCGCACACGCGTGATCGCCGGTCGCATGGCGCAGTACGCCCGCACCATGTACGGGGCCAGCGTGCCCGTGCCGATCACCAACAGGTCGCTCGCGTCATCGCGCGCCAGATAGCTGGCGGCCAGCACCGACGTGGCCGCGGTTCGGCGTACCGTGAGCGCTTCACCGTCGAGTACGGCCCGCGGCTCACCGGTGTGTCGATCCAGCAATATGTACAGCGCCTGTACCGTGCGGGCCGCGCGCGAATCGGGCATGACCGTCACCACTTTCACGCCAAGCGCGTCGTCGCTCCATGCGGGCATGAGCAGCAGCGAGTCCCGCTCGCTCAGCGCGTGCGCGTGTCTGCGCGGCACGGTGGCACCGGCCGCGAAGGCGTCGCGCAAGGCGGATACCAGAGTGGGCCACGGCAAGGCGGCGTGGACCTGTTCGGCGGAATGATACGGCAGCATCTTGGGATTCTATGTCTCCAGACGCTTTGCGGAACCAGCAGGTGGACTCGTCCATGCGAGTGGTCATCATCGGTGGCGGTGTGATGGGCGCCGCCACGGCCTCGTTTCTCGGGGCGCGCTACGGCATTCGCGCCACCGTGATCGAGCGTGACGCGTCGTATGCGCGAGCATCGAGTGCGCTGTCGGTGTGCGCCATCCGGCAGCAATTCTCCACCGAGATCAACATCCGGATCTCGCAGCAGAGCCTCGCGTTCTATCGCGACATCGGCACGCAGTTGGCGGTAGGCGCTGATCGGCCCAGCATCGGCTTGGTGGAACCGGGATACCTGTATCTCGCCACCAGCGCCGGCGCCAACGTGCTCGAGGAGAATCAGGCGCTGCAGACGCGCTGCGGTGCCGCAGTGGCACTGCTGTCGCCGAGCGAGCTTGCGCGGCGCTTCCCGTGGTTGTCGCTGGAGCAGATCGCGTTGGGATCGCTGGGGCTCTCGACGGCCACGAGCGGGGAAGGTTGGTTCGACGGCTACTCCGCGCTTCAGGCGTTCCGACAGCACGCCATCGCGCATGGTGCACAATTTCTCGAGGCCGAAGCGGTCGATTTCGACGTGCGCGATGGCGCGGTGCAGTCGGTGATCACCTCGGCGGGCGACCGTATCGCCGCCGACGCCGTGCTCATCACCGCCGGCGCGTGGTCGTCGCCGCTGGCGGGCATGCTCGGCTTCGACCTGCCCGTGCGCGCCCGCAAACGCGACGTGTTTTCGTTGCAGGCACCGGGGCCGTTGCCGGGGTGTCCGTTGGTGATCGACCCCAGCGGGTTCTGGTTCCGCCCCGATGGCGACACGGGGCAGTTCCTGTGCGGCTCACCGCCGCGCGGCGAGGACATCGACGGTGTGCCGCTCGATCAGGTCGATCACGGCCTGTTCGACGAGTGGCTGTGGCCGCGACTGGCCGAGCGGGTGCCGCAATTCGACGAGCTGCGCGTCACGGGCTCATGGGCGGGGTACTACGAGTACAACACCTTCGACCAGAACGGACTGGTAGGCCGGCTTCCGGGTGTGCGCAACGCGTTCGTGGCGGCGGGGTTCTCGGGACACGGCCTGCAGCAGGCGCCGGCGGTCGGGCTCGGAGTGGCCGAGTTGATCGCGACGGGGGCATATGGTGTGCTCGACCTGTCGCCACTGGGGCTCGAGCGGATCGCGGCGAAGGCGCCGCTGGTCGAGCGGAACGTGATCTAGCGACGGGCTACGGTGTCGGGCGAGTTGGGAAACGGCAACAGCGGGAACACGGAATCGACGGATGACACAGATTACACAGATAGGCAAAGGCGATTTTCTGTGTTTGTGTGCGCCCTTTGCTTATCTGTGATATTGGCGCAATCCGTTCACTCCGTGTTCCAGTTGTTGCTGTTGCTGTTGCTTTTTGCTGTTGCCGTTCGACCTCCCCCGGTCCATCCATGCCCCTATCGCATTCCGAAACCCACAAGAGCGCCAACATCGGCTGGCTGCGCGCCGCGGTACTCGGCGCCAACGACGGACTGATCTCGACCAGCAGTCTCGTAGTCGGCGTCGCGGCCGCGCAGCCCGATCGGGCGTCGGTGGTGGTAGCGGCACTCGCGGGCCTGGTGGCCGGCGCACTCTCGATGGCCGCCGGCGAGTATGTGTCGGTAAGCTCGCAGTCTGACACCGAGACGGCCGACCTCGCGCGCGAGAAGATGGAGCTCGCCACGCAGCCCGAGCACGAGCTCGCCGAGTTGGCTGGCATCTATGTATCTCGCGGACTGAGCCCTGAGCTGGCGAAGCAAGTGGCCGTCGAACTCACCGCGCACGACGCACTCGGTGCACACGCGCGCGATGAGTTGGGTATTCACGACCTCACGCGCGCGCGTCCCGTCCAGGCGGCCCTCTCCTCGGCCGCGGCCTTTGCCGTCGGCGCCGGGCTGCCCGTGCTCTTCGTGTTTGTCGCGCCCACGGCGATTCTCACACCACTTGTGTTCGGCTCCACGATTGTCGCGCTGGGCGGTCTGGGCATGCTCGCCGCACAGCTCGGTGGCGCGTCGCTGTGGCGCGGTGCGGCTCGTGTCACGTTCTGGGGCGCGATCGCCATGGTGTCGACCGCGCTGATCGGCAAACTCGTCGGGTCGCCGGTTTAACGCACCGTGGCCAAGTCACCCGTCGTGCAGAGCGCCAAGCGCGTCACGCGCACCTTCAAACAGCAAGTCACCACGCTGAGCGCGACCGTGGGGGCTACGTGGACCGCGTTCGTGGTGAATGGCATCGCCGGCGGCGCGCTCATGCAGTACGGCGTGATTCCGCGCACCCTCACCGGACTGCGCGGCATTCTCTTCGCGCCGTTCCTGCACGCCAACATGCAGCACCTCATCGCCAACACCATTCCGTTTCTGGCGATGGGCTGGCTGGTGATGCTGCGCGATGCGCGCCATTTTCTGCCCGTCACCCTGTTCGCCATGCTCGGCTCGGGACTGATGGCGTGGCTGCTCGGCGCCCCGGGTTCCGTGCACATCGGCGCCAGCGGCGTCGTGTTCGGCTACTTCGGCTTTCTGCTGCTCGGCGGGTGGTACGCACGCAGCTTCATGAGCATCACGCTCAGCATCCTCGTCGCCGTGCTGTGGGGCGGACTCGTACTCGGCATCGCACCGGGACAGGTTGGCATCAGCTGGCAGTCGCACCTCGGTGGGTTCATCGCGGGTGTGCTGGCGGCGCGGCGGTATCGCGGGGCGCGGTAGGGAAGTTTTGCTCGAGATGGACCTTCAGCCCAATCGGTAATGCCGACTCGAAGTGCTACCAAAGCGCTCTTGTCTGAATCGTTCTTCTTCACGATTGACGACGTTCGCCTTTCGTTCCTGGCGATTGTCGGCGAGTCGTCGGCCCAGGCGTATGCGGATGCCTGGCATTCGCGCTTCAGGGATGCGGTCGTTGGTGGGAATGTCGTCGCGCTTCCGGAAAGCTTTGGGTTTCCCAGGCTCGCGTCACCGAGCGCGCAGCGGAGCGCGTCCAACGACGACACCCACTTCGGATCTGTGTTTGATGAGACGATCTTCGAGGGCCGGTACGGGCGTCGACTTCTACGCTTTACGCCCGCCACGCTCACGCTGATCGCCGCCGCGAGCCCATCGGCACGCGCACGCTTCGACCGCATTGGGCTGCGGTATGCATACCGGACCATCGACGATCCGATCGAGTGGAATCAGCTCGTGACCTTTCTTCGTGAGTCGTGATCCGATAGCGCATTTCGTTCTGCTCTTTACTCAACAACTCTACCACGAATCTTCACTGATACCCGCGAATTGAACAGCAGAACATTTCAATGGCTGCGCACCGCAATGGCTGTCGTGCCGACCAAGTCGATCCGTGACTTGTCCGTGCAGACCCGCGGTAAGGCAGTTAATGACGTGCGATCCCTGTCCGACTACCGCACCGTCACCCGGATCGAGTCACGCAACCCACCGAATGGAAAGCCATCGGTCGTGTATCGCGCGAACACGTAGGTCTCGCCACTCGAGACAGCCGTGATCACCCCTCGAACGGAATCGACCCGCGCGACCGCCACATTCGTGGTCGTGAACCGTCCGACGAACGGCGTGGGTTGCGTCCCACCACACACGGCCGCTGTAACGGTAGGCGTGAATTGCTCACCAACGGTCATCGTGCGCGAGGTCGGCGAGATCTTCACGCGCGCCGGATCGGCGGGGCACGCGATATCGGTCAAGTTGTTGCAGCCACTGGCCACCACAGCAGCGACAACCGCAGAAACAAGAGAGACATTTCGCATGCGTGAACGGTACATGATCCGCGTCCATTCGCGCAAATCCGCGGTCAAGCAGTTCAGTGTCCCACCAATCTCACTGCAGTCGCGCCGCCGCCGCGGCCAGCACTTCCGCCCGCCACGCCTCGAGCTGCGCTACCGGCACCCCGCTCTCCTTCGATACAGCGTCACTCGACGCCCCCTGCAGCAACTGCAACACCAACGCCACCCGATCTGCGCCTGAGCGTGCAGGCTCCACACCAGCCGCCGCCGGCACCGCGCTCTTCGGCGTCTCTCGCACCGGCTCGGCCGGTACCGCCGTGGACAACCGACGCCGCGCCGCGATCGCCGTGACCACGATCTCACTCAGCGATTTCACGTAGCGCAGCGCGGCGCGATCGGGTGTGATCGCTGCCATCTCGCCATCCATCGCGCGGTCCACATACAGGCATCCCACGATCTTGCCCGACACGACGATCGGGAACACGCCGAACTGTGCCACGCGCAGCGTGCCGGCCCACCGCGCTTCGATCGCGTTCATGCTGCGGTCGTTGGGCAGGTAGATCGGCGCGCGCTGCTGCGTGGCGGTCACCACCGGACCGCCGCGGATGTTCATCGGGAAGTCGAAGTGCGGCAGTAGCGCTTCGATACCGTCACCGAGTCCCGAGCGCGCCACCAGTCGACCCTTGTCGGCGTCGAGGATGCACACGATCACGCGATCGAACGGGCCACCGCGCAGCGCACCTTCCAGCGCCAGCAGCAACACGTCGCCAAGTGCCGTGCCCGACGAAGCATCGGCAGCGCTCTCGAGTTCCTGTCGCAGGCGATCGCGCAACTGCAACGCATCGTCTTCGCTCGACGCCGTCACGGCCGCCCATTCGCCGGTTTCGAAAGCCGCCGCACCGATTGCCGACCGTGCCGATTCGGAGAGCTGCTTGAATCGCATGCGATCGCTCGGAATGTGCAAGCTCGAGAACAGTTCGCGCGTTTCGTTCAGCGCCGACGCGATCACCTCGCGCACGTGCTCGCGACTGATCTTGATCTTCGCACTGTGCCGCTCGATCACCGCTTCCAGCGCCACACCCGCGGCATCGGGCGTCTGCTCCTGATTGTACAGTGCCACCGTGAGGTCATGACTGAACGCCGTCACCGCCGCCGACAACGACACCGACGTGGACGCGCGCGCCCTCATGCCCTGCACCACCGCTTCCGGCATGCCCCAGTGCCTCGATACCTCGGCGCCGAGATCGGCGTACGGGAAACCCAGCACGGCCTTGGTGGCACCCGTCTCCGACTTGCCCTCGTCGTGCATCATCGTTTGGATGCGCGCGTAGTCTTCGCCGAAATGACAGGCGATCAACACTTCGCCCAAGTTGCGGAACATGCCGCATAGGTGAGCCTCTTCCGGCTCCTCCATGCCCAGCTTGTTCGCCACTTCGCGCGCGTGATTCGCCGTGAGCAGCGACTGCAGCATCAGCTCCTTCAGCGCCGGCGAGCGGCGATGAAAGTTCTCGAAGAGCAGCAAGCTGCTAGCCAGCTGACGCACGGTCTTCGCGCCCAGCATCATCATCGCGTGCGTCGCGCTTTGAATGGAGCGCCCAGACCGCCGGTAGTGCGCACTATTGGCGGTCCGCACGACACTCAACGTGAGGCTGTATTCGCGCAGCACCACGTTGGCCAGGCGCTGCAGCGAGCTGGCGTCATCGTCCAGGGCAGAGATCGTCTCGATGATCTGCTTCGACAACGCCGGGAAATCGCTGCCCTCGAGAATGCGGCTCATGCGCGCGCGCACGGGTGATTCTTCGGGGTCGACCGGTTCGATCTGCAGGTGTGGGACGTTGGCTGGCATCACCCCGAGTATCGGCACCACGTAGACCGCTCTTGCGTCCGTCGATACAATCTCTGAGCGTCACGTCACGGTCCCACCACCCTCCCGACTTTCCATGCCCCGTTCTGCTGCCTTCAGCCCGCGCGGTCCCGCCGCCATCGGTCCGTACTCGCACGCCGTCTGGGCGGGTGACCTGCTGTACTGCTCCGGTCAGACGCCCATCGACCCGGCCACCACCAAGCTCATCGACGGCGACGTCACCGCGCAGACGCACCGGGTGTTCGACAACCTGCAGGCCGTAGTCGAAGACGCCGGCCTGACCATGGACGACGTGATCAAGTGCAACGTGTACCTCACCGACATGGCGAACTTTTCCGCCATGAACGCGGCCTACACCACGCGCTTTTCGGCCCCTTTCCCGGCCCGCACCACGGTCGCCGTGGCCGGCCTGCCGCTCAACGCTTCGGTGGAGATCGAATTGGTGGCCAAGCGGCCGTAACGCGCTGACAGATCGTCGATTACGTCACGAGGGGCCGGTCCACATGAGTCGCTTGTGGACCGGCCCCTTATGTCTTTCATTCGACGAACTATCTGTTCGGTGTCGAACCGTTAGTTCGCCGGCACCGTGAGCGTGATGCCGTTGGCCGCTAGCAGCGCGCTCATCGCACGCGCCCGCGTCATGAACGTCTTCGACTCGGCCACCGCCGCCTCAACCGCCGTCTTCGCCGACGCCGCTTGGCTTCGCACCGACTCGCTCGGCGTCTCCCACACACCGAGCATGCCGCTCTTCACGGCGCCCAGTCGCGCCAGCACGTTGGCGTCGTTGGTACCGAAGCCCCCGCCGCCGCCACCGCCCGGGCCGAACGCCACCGCCGGCGCACCCGCGCCGAGCTTCGCGCGGACCAAGTCGAAGTCCTTCCGGAAGGCCGCGAACTGCGTCTTCACGCTATCGGCGAGTGTCGGCGTAGAGTCCATCTTGGCCGCCGCCTTTCGCACTTCGGCCAGTAGTGCCGTCATCGGCGCCGCCGCCGCCGCGCCCGCCTGATGCGCGGTGTGCAGTTCCGTAGCGAGGGCGTTATACGACACCCGCTGCGCCGCCGTGAACTGCACCAGCGGGTCCATGACGATCGTGAGCGGCTTCGATTCTATCGTCTTGCCGTCGATCACCAGCGCCACCGTGTACGTGCCCGGCAACACCTGCGGCCCCTGATTGGCGCCACCGCCCCCCCGACCAAATCCGCCGCCGCCCGCTCCACCAGCCGGCGCGGCACATGGATTCTCGGGGAGATAGCCCACCGTCGGCAACGGCGTCGGCATGCCGGCCAGCGGACCACGACCACCACCGCCGAATCCGCCACCCCCGCCGCCAGGTCCACCAGCCGGAGGACCACCAGCCGGAGGACCGCCGACCGGCGCGGCATCACGGATCGGCTCCACGCGCTGATCCCAGCACACCGTCTGAATGCCCGCCACGTTCTTCGCGGCCGGCACCGCGAGTTCACGCACCACCGCGCCGCTCGCATCGCTGATGCGCAGCATCGGGTTGGTGACCGCCTTCTTCAGGTGCAGCTGCAGCACCGTTTCCGTGGGCGGGTTCTCACCGGTGAAGAACTGATGTCCCCAGAACTCGTCGTTGCGGTCGTCCTTGGCCTTCCACTGCAACGACGGGCCCGGCGTGAACAGCGTGGCATCGGCCTTCTGCGCCGTGTTGAACTCCTGGATCGGCTCGAGGTGATCGAGAATCCACAGCGCGCGACCATGCGTGGCCACCAACAGCGCGTTGTCGCGCGGATGAATCGTGAGCTCGTCCACGCGTACCGTGGGGAAGTTCGCCTTCAGGCGCTTCCACGACTTTCCACGATCGAGCGTGAGGAAGATGCCCGTCTCGGTGCCCACGTACAGCACATCCGGATTGCGCGTGTCTTCGGTGAGTGTGCGAACCACCTCACCGGCAAGCCCGGACGTGATCGCGCGGAACGTCGCGCCGAAGTCGGTGCTCATCCACACATACGGCGCGTAGTCGTTCTGCCGATAGTTCGCGACGGTGATGTACACCGTGCCCGACTCAAAGCGCGACGGCACCACTTCCGATACGAACGCATGGCCGGCGGGGAAGCCCGGCAGGTTCTTCGTGATGTTCTGCCACGTGGCCCCGTTGTCCTTCGACATGCTCACCGTGCCGTCGTCGGTGCCGGTGTAAAACACGCCCTTCTGCTTCGGCGACTCCGACAGCGACACAATCGTTGGCCACTGCGAAATGCCGTCGTTGCGCGAGATCGCGATGTCGCTGCCCTTGAGGCCCATCGTCACGATGCTGTCGCGCTTCTCGTTCTTGGTGAGATCAGGGCTGATCGCCGTCCACGAGTCACCACGATCGGTGCTGCGGAACACGCGATTGGCCGCGGCCAGCAGTACGCCGGGATCGTTCGGCGACAGCATGAGCGGCGTATCCCAATGAAAGCGGTACGCTTCGCCGGCCGTGGCGTTCACCACGTTCTGCGGCGTGGGGCGAATCGGCTTCGATTCACCGGTCACCTTGTTGCGACGGACCATGTTGCCGTCCTGCGACTCGGTGTAGATGATGCGCGAGTCACGCAGGTCAGGAATGGCCACGAAGCCGTCGCCGCCAAGAATCTGGAACCAGTCGTAGTTGAAGATGCCGCGATTCATGCGCGACGCGCTCGGGCCACACCAGTCGTAGTTGTCCTGCATACCGCCGCACACATTGTACGGCGTTTCCATGTCGAAGCCCACGTGGTAGAACAGTCCCACCGGCACGTTCTCGATGAACTGCCAGGTGCGGCTCATGTCGTACGACGTGGCCAGACCACCGTCGTTGCCGATAATCACATGATCGGGATTCTTCGGATCGATCCAGATGCCGTGCACGTCGTCGTGCGTGACGAGCGCCGCATCGGTTTCGAAGTTGCGCCCGCCATCAACCGAGAGATGCAAGCCGACACCGCCCATGTAGATCCGCTCCGGATTCACCGGATCGATGCGCAACTGGCTGAAGTACATCGGGCGCGCGTTTGTGTTGCTCTGCTTCGTCCACGTGGCGCCGCCGTCGGTGGACCTATAGAGGCCCGACACACCGGCTACCACACCACGCGCCGCTGGTGCGGCCACTGGCGCAGCCGGTGCGGCTTCCATGTTTTCCGTGGCGGCCGCCGCACGCTGTGCACCAGGTGCGGGGCCTTCCACGGTGGCATACACAATGTTTGAGCTCTGACGGAACACGTCCACCGCAATACGGCCGAGCGGGCCCGCGGGGAATCCGGTGCCGGTCACCTTGGTCCACGTGTCACCGCCGTCGGTCGACTTCCACAGCGCACTGCCGGGACCACCACCGTTCATGCAGCAGGCCGTGCGACGACGCTGATACGTACTGGCGAACAGAATGTTCGGATCGGTCGCCGACATCACGAGTTCATTCGCACCCGTTTCGTCGTCCACCTTGAGCACCTGCTTCCAGCTCCTGCCACCGTCGGTGGTCTTGTACACGCCACGCTCACCGCCGGGACCGAACAACGGACCGGTGGACGCCACCAACACCACATCGTTGTTGGTGGGATGAATGACGATGCGATTGATGTGCTTCGACTGCGGCAGCCCCATCATCGCGAACGTCTTGCCGCCGTCGGTCGACTTGTAGATACCGCTGCCCCACGACGTGCTCTGACGATTGTTCGACTCGCCGGTGCCCACCCACACGAGATCGGGGTTGATCTGCGACACGGCCACGTCACCGATCGCGATCAATCCCTGATCCTGAAAGAGCGGCGTGAAGATCGCGCCGTTGCTGGTGGTCTTCCACACGCCGCCGTGGGCCGAACCGACGTACCAGATGGCCGGATTGGCCTCGTAGATCGCGAGGTCGGAGATGCGCCCCGACATCGTGGCGGGTCCGATGGAGCGGAAGTGCAGCTTGTCGAATTCCTGCGCGCGCGCCGCGATAGGTGCACACAGGAGCGAGAGCGCAGTCAGCGAAGCGGCACGTCGGTGCAGTGTCCTGGACATGAAGAGATTCAGAGGGGGTGGTCAGCGCGTGCCCGGCGCAATCACGTCGAGCATCGCCCAGGCGTTCGGGATGAGCAATTGTGGTCCACCGCCGCGCACCAGAAAGCCGATCTCGCCGAGCTGCGGCGAGACGGAGTTCTGCGTGTGCCACGCGCTGCCCGGCGGCAGCGCGTCGTAGCGCGACCAGTGATCGGTGGCGCCGGTGGTATAGCTATGCAGCGCTTCGCCCGCGGCCCGGGCACGGAACTGGACACACTGTCGGCCGTCGGGCAGAATGCCACTTTCATACGGAGAGCCACCCGGCAGCGTGTAGAACAGCTTGAACTCGGCCTCGGATGGGAATCGAAAGGCGATCACCTTGGCGCCGACGCGAATCGGATAGAGCGATACGGGCTTCGAGAGATCCATCGCCTTCAGGAAGCCCATGGCATGCCCGACCGGCAGCCCGCGCATGGTGCGCTCGAAGAACGCCAGCGCGAATCGCACGTTCTCGCGCGGCGTCGGCGCGTCGGTCACACCGACGAACGCAATCCAGCGCGCAAGCCGTTGCGGCGACGCATGATCATCCAGCCGAAGATCGCTGAGACGAGGAGTATCTGGAGTCATCGGTCCTGTTGCCTCGCGAGCCACGGACACCGTAGCAGTTGCCCAAACGATCGGCGGAGGGCTAATGTGGCGAGTCCGTCCCGCGCCGTCCATGCCCTGCCGATGAGGAGTCTGTTCGATGCTGGTCTCGCGAGAGCCCGATCTCTTCCGGTTGGCCGTCACGCTCAACGCGGGCGCAACCGACGCTTGGAACGTGCTCACCGCTCCTGCCGGTCTGGCCCGCTGGTGGGGTGGCCACGTCACCCTCGACACGTTCGCGGGCGGTCACCTGCGCGAGCAATGGATGGAAGGCGACCGCACGGTTACCACGGTGGGACGGATCGTCGTCTGTGAGCCACCACACGTGATCGCGTTTACGTGGGCCGACGACGACTGGATCGCCGTGACCGGTGTGTCGTGGCAACTCGTAAACGTGGCCGAGGCGCCCTCGCCCCGCTGCGAACTGCACCTCGAACACCGCGGCTGGCTCGCTCTACCCGACGATCGCCGCGAATCACTCATGCAGGCGCACATCGACGGCTGGAGCACGCACCTTTCGCGGCTGGCGGCGGTGCTAAACGGCTAGATCGCTCGAAAAGCAACAGCGGGAACACAGATTCAAACTCGATGACACGAATTACACAGATAAGCAAAATCGCTTTTTGTTTATCTGTGTGATCGGTGAAATCGATTTTTGATCCGTGTTCCCGCTGTTGCAGTTGCGGTTGTTTTGGCTGTTCGAGATTACCGCATGTAATGACAATTGTACCCGTACGGATTCTTCTGCAGGAAATCCTGGTGCTCGCCCTCGGCGGTCCACCACGTCGCTTCCGGCGCGATCTCAGTTGTAATAGGCCGCTTCCATAAGCCCGATTGCGCCACGCGCGCCTTCACGATCTCCGCCGTCTCACGCTGCTCCGGCGTGGTGTAGAAAATCGATGAGCGATACTGCGTGCCCACATCGTTGCCTTGACGGTTCAACGTGGTCGGGTCGTGCAACCGGAAGAACCAGTTCTCCAGCAACGACTCGAAGCTCAGCACCGTGGGATCGAACACGATGCGCACCGCTTCGGCGTGTCCCGATGCGCTGTCGTGCGTGTCGTCGTACACCGGGTGCTCGAGCCAACCACCCGTGTAGCCCACGTCGGTGTCGAGTACCCCCGGCAGGGCGCGCAGAATTTCTTCCACGCCCCAGAAGCATCCGCCGGCCAGGATCGCGACTTCAGTCTTCTTCTCGCTCATACGAACAACTTGCGGAAATCGCCATACCCTTCCGCTTCGAGCTGCTCGAGCGGAATGAAACGCAATGACGCGGAGTTGATGCAGTAGCGAAGCCCACCGGCTTCGCGCGGGCCGTCGTCGAACACGTGACCCAGATGCGAGTCGGCATCCTTCGACCGCACTTCCACCCGGCGCATACCGTGCGTGCGGTCTTCCTTCTCCAGCACCTGCGGTGCCACCGGCTTCGTAAAGCTCGGCCAGCCGCAACCGGAGTCGAATTTGTCGAGCGACGAAAACAGCGGCTCACCACTCACGATATCGACGTAGATGCCGTCTTCGTGGTGATCCCAGAATGCATTGCGGAATGGCGGCTCGGTTCCCGACTGCTGGGTGACCGTGAACTGCTCGCGCGTGAGCGTCCGAGCCAGTTCGTCAACAGGAGGCTTTTTGAAATCTGACATAGTGCAGGATATACACAGAACCGGGGCCCAGAGTGCCCACGACAGAGTGCCCATGAGCATCGCACGTCCCTATTTTACAAGCGTGCAGAATCTCCGCTTCGACAATCGCTTCGTCACCGAGCTCCCCGGAGACCCTGACCGGTCGAACCGACGCCGGCAGGTGCTCGGTGCCGCCTGGAGCGCGGCCGCTCCCACTCCCGTGGCCGGCCCCGCGCTGGTCGCCCACGCGCACGAGGTCGCCGCGCTGGTCGGGATCGCTGAGCCTGACGTGCAGTCACCGGCGTTTGCCCGCGTGTTCGCGGGGAACGAGCTGCTGCCCGGCATGGCCCCGTTTGCAGCCTGCTACGGCGGGCATCAGTTCGGGAACTGGGCCGGCCAGCTGGGCGACGGACGGGCCATGTCGCTGGGTGAAGTCGTGAACGCCGCCGGAGAGCGGTGGGAGCTGCAGCTCAAGGGCGCCGGTCCCACACCGTACTCACGCACCGCCGACGGCCGCGCCGTGCTGCGCTCGTCGATTCGCGAGTTCCTGTGCAGCGAAGCGATGCATCATCTGGGCGTGCCGACCACCCGCGCCCTGTCGCTCGTGACGACCGGTGACCAAGTCGTGCGTGACATGTTCTACAACGGCAACGCGGCACCGGAACCGGGCGCCATCGTGTGTCGTGTGGCGCCGTCGTTCATCCGCTTCGGCAACTTCGAGATTCTCGCCGCGCGCGATGACCTCGCGTTGCTGACGCAGCTCGTCGATTTCACCATCGCGCGCGACTTTCCGCAGTTGGCTGGTATCGCCGATACCACCGAGCGTCGCGTGGCGTGGTTCGCCGAGGTGTGCGAACGCACCGCCCACATGATCGTGCACTGGATGCGCGTGGGCTTCGTGCACGGCGTGATGAACACCGACAACATGTCGATCCTGGGACTCACGATCGACTACGGTCCGTACGGGTGGCTCGACAACTTCGATCCCACGTGGACGCCCAACACCACCGACGCCAGCACGCGGCGCTATCGCTTCGGTCAGCAGCCGGCGATCGCGCAGTGGAACCTCGTGCGTCTGGCCGAGGCCATAGCGCCTCTCTTCGAGACGGGCGACGTGTTGCAGAGCGCCCTCGAGCGGTTCGGCGACGTATACATGGCCGAGTACGAAGCGATGAACGCCGCTAAGTTCGGGTTCGTAGCGCGCGGTGAGGCCGAGCAGCTGCTGGTACGTGAAAGTTTCGCGTTGTTGTACGAGGCGGAGGTGGACTACACGCTGTTCTTCCGCGCGCTCGGCGACATCGGCGACACCTTGCCGGTGGACAACGCGATCAGCGCACTCGGCGACGTGTTCTACGACGACGCCAAACGTGACGCCAAGGCCGGCGCACTCGATGCGTGGTTGCATCGCTGGCACGCGCTGGTGTCAACGCATGGTCGCAGCGCGGACGAGCGCCGCGTGGCGATGCACGCCGTGAATCCGCGCTATGTACTGCGCAATTATCTGGCGCAGCAGGCCATCGACGCCGCAACCGAAGGTGATGCGTCACTCGTGCACACGTTGCTCGACGTCATGCGGCGGCCGTATGACGAGCAGCCCGAACGTGCACACTTCGCCGCGCGCCGACCGGAGTGGGCGCGGGTGAAGGCGGGGTGTTCGATGTTGAGCTGCAGTTCGTAGCGCAGTTCTTAGTGGCCGACCGTCTTTGTTACTTGCCTGCGTTCTCCTGCTTGGCCTGATTGCGCGTCACGCCGGCCATGAACAGCAGCGCCTCCTGCTGGCTGATGGCCGCGCCCTGCTCGGTGCCGTCGCCCACTTCAAAAATGCGCACGCCGAGTCCGCGAATATCAAAGCGCAGTCGGCCGTCAGCGTACTTCATGTTCTCGATGTACGTGGACGGCACGCTTACCCGACTACCCGGCATGTACACGTGCACGGAGTCACCGATCAGCTCCAGCGCAAAGCTCTTGTCCGACGACACAAGCTGCATGTCTTCCGGACCGAGCGTCTGAGACTTGGCGACCGGTGCGGCCTTCTCACCGCAGGCCAGGCAGCCGATCGCGGTCAGCAGCAGGAGCGCGCGGGACACCGGTGTCATGGACGAACGCATCAGCGATCTGGCGTAGAAAGGCGGGGAGTAGTCGGCGGGGAGTTTGTGCCGCATCTTCAGGTGGAGCAGAGAACAATATGACGCCGAGCCGATGAGAACATGAAACGCCGCACTTTTTTGCTGGCCGGGCTGGGTACCGGAGGTGCGCTGTTCCTGGGCTGGGCGCTGCTCCCCCCGCGTCAGCGGCTCGTCGGGAGCACACTCCCCGAAAGCGGTGGCACCGATACCGGCGGCAAGGCCGTCGCGCTCAACGGCTGGCTCATCATCGCCCCTGATGACACGATCACGGTGGTCGTGCCCAAAGCCGAGATGGGTCAGGGCACGCACACCGCGTTGGCGATGCTCATGGCCGAAGAACTCGATTGCGATTGGGCCCGGGTGCGGGTGGAGCACAGCCCGATCGACAAGATCTACGGCAATGTCTCGGCACTGGTAGAGGGGCTGCCCTTCGCCCCCGAAGCCGATGACACGCTCGTGCGCGGGATCCGCTGGATGATGGCCAAGACCGCGCGTGAGCTGGGCGTGATGATGACGGGTGGATCGTCGAGTGTGCGCGATTGCTGGATGCCGATGCGTGAAGCTGGCGCGTCGGCGCGGGCGTCACTGATTGCCGCCGCGGCCGCCAGTTGGGGTGTCGCGGCATCCACGTGTCGCGCCGAACAGGGTGCGGTGATCAGTGCCGACGGTCGTCGGTTGCGCTTCGGCGAACTGGCGGCGCAAGCGGTGCAGCATCGCCCCAGCACAATCACGCTCAAGGCCGCCGCCAACTTCACCGTGGTCGGCAAACCGATGCCGCGTCTCGATTCGGCGGCCAAATCGAATGGCACTGCGACGTATGGCATCGACGTATCGATGCCCAACATGCTGTATGCCGCCGTGGTCATGAGTCCGTTCGGTGCCAGCACGGCACCGTCGGCTACGGCAGCGCAGATGGCCCGGAGCCGCACGATGCCTGGTGTGCGGGCCGTGGTGTCGCTGCCCGGCAGCAGGTACGGCGATCCACCAGCGCTGGCGGTGGTGGCCGAGTCCTGGTGGCAGGCGCACAAGGCGGCGCAAGCATTGGCAACGGCGACCGCAGCGGGAACGACTGCAGGCAGCAGCGCGGTGTCGACCGTAACCGTGCTGCAGGACATTCGCAGCACGCTGCGCAACGACGACGGCATGCCGCTGCGCGTTTACGGTGGCGCCAAGAAAGTACTCGCGGCGGCATCACGCACCGTCGACGCCACATACGAAGCACCGTACCTCGCGCACGCCACGATGGAGCCGATGAACGCTACGGTACGTGTGTCGAACGACGGGGCCGAGCTGTGGACCGGCACGCAGGTCCCAGGCTACGCGCGCGCTGCGGTGGCGCACGTGCTTGGCCTCGACGACGAACGGGTCACCGTGCATCAGCACATCCTCGGTGGCGGCTTCGGTCGACGGCTTGATGTGGACTACATCGCGCAGGCCGCAGCGATCGCGAAGACGGCGCCGGGAGTGCCCGTGCAGCTGATCTGGTCGCGCGAAGACGACATACGACACGACTTCTATCGTCCGGCCACGATGTCTCGGTTGCGCGCGGCGCTCGACGCCGAGGGACGCGTCACGGCATTCCTGACGCATTCCGCCGGACAAGCGCCGTTCAAAGCGTACAGCAAGCGCGTCGGGTTCCTGCTCACGCAGTCGGGGCCCGATCGTACGTCGAGCGAAGGCACGTGGGATCAACCCTATGCCTTTCCCGCGCTGCACGCGTCGCACAGTGAAACCGAGAGTGCGATTCCCGTGGGCTCGTGGCGCAGCGTGGGGCACTCGCATCAGGCATTCTTCGTGGAGTGCTTCATCGACGAACTCGCATCGGCCGCCAAGCAGGATCCGGCGGCGTATCGGGCCGCCATGCTGCAGTCGCATCCGCGCGCGTTGCGTGTGTTGCAGCTCGCGACGGAGAAGAGTGGCTGGGGTACACCACTCACGCCGGCACCGGACGGCCGCCCCCGTGCGCGCGGCATCGCGCTGCACGCCGCCTTCGGTTCGATCGTGGCGGAAGTCGCCGAAGTCTCGGTGGCGGCCGACGGGCGCATTCGCGTACATCGCGTGGTAGCTGCGGTCGACTGTGGACTCGCGGTGAATCCGAACATCATCACGCAGCAAATCGAGAGCGGTATCATCGACGGACTTTCGGCCGCTCTCAACGGCGAACTGGTGATCGAGGGCGGCGCGCCGCGCCAGTCGAACTTTCAGGACTATCGGTTGCTTCGCATCAACGAATGCCCCGTGATCGAAACACATATTGTGCCCAGTCTCGACGTGCCGTCTGGCGTTGGCGAGCCGGGACTTCCACCCATCGCGCCGGCCGTAGCGAACGCGCTGTTCATGCTCACCGGCACGCGCCTGCGCTCGCTGCCGTTACGTATGCCCAGTGAGGCCTCGTCATGACGGCGCCGAACGTTGATCCGATCGCGCTGGTGGTGAACGGCACTCCGGCGTCGGTCACCGTCGATGCCGACACGCCGTTGCTCTGGGTGTTGCGGCAGACGCTTGGGCTACCCGGCACGAAGTTCGGCTGCGGCATCGCGGCGTGCGGTGCGTGCATGGTGCACGTAGACGGCGTGCCCGTGCCCTCGTGCGTCACGCCGGTGTCGGCCGTCGCTGGCAAGGCGATCACCACCATCGAAGGACTTCACGGACCAGTAGCAGAAGCGGTGCAAGGCAGTTGGGCCGCGCTCGACGTACCGCAGTGCGGGTACTGTCAGTCGGGACAGGTGATGTCGGCCGTGGCGCTGCTGAACGCAAAAGCGACACCGACCGATGACGACATCGACACGGCCATGCAGGCGAATCTCTGCCGATGCGGCACGTATCCACGCATTCGCGCCGCGATTCATCGTGCCGCGGAGGCGCTCCCTACACTTTCCAAAGGATCGACCGGATGACCCGCCATTTCGCCATCGTGAGTGCTGCCCTCATCGCTTCGCTCTCAATGACCGCCGGTGCTCAGGCCAACGCCCCCGTGATCGGACGATGGGATCTCACGGTGCAAGGCGACAACGGGCCGTATCCGTCGTGGGTGGAAGTGTCGCTGTCGGGAAATCGCACGCTGGTGGGCCGCTTCGTGGCCGGCGGCGGCAGTGCACGACCGATTGCGAAGGTCACCTACACCAACAACACCATGCGCTTCGCCATCCCGCCGCAGTGGGATGCCGCGAACAACGACATGACATTCGAGGGCACGGTGGCCAACGACCTGCTCACCGGCACCATCGTGACGTCGGGCGGCGAACGTCAAGCGTTCACGGGCAAGCGCGCACCGGCGTTACGTCGTGCGACCGCGCCGGTCTGGGGCGCACCGGTCACGTTGTTCAATGGCCGTGATCTGAGCGGTTGGACATCGTTCGGCGGCACGAACAACTGGAAGGTGGTGAGCTCGGTGCTCACCAACTCCAAGCCCGGCGCCAACCTGATGACCGACGCCAAGTACACCGACTTCACGCTGCACATCGAGTTCCGCTACCCGAAGAACGGCAACAGCGGCGTGTATCTGCGCGGCCGGCACGAAGTGCAGGTCGAAGACATCAGTGACACCGAGCTCAACTCGACGCACATCGGTGGCGTGTACGGATTTCTCGTGCCCAACGAGAACGCAGCCAAGGGCCCGGGCGTGTGGAACACGTATGACATCACGCTCATCGGTCGTCGCGTGACGGTGGTGCTGAATGGCAAGACCGTCATCGCCGATCAGGTCATTCCCGGCATCACCGGCGGCGCGCTCGACAGCGACGAAGGGGCGCCGGGGCCGATCTATCTGCAGGGCGATCACACCACGGTGGAGTATCGCAACCTCGTGATCACGCCGGTCAAGCCGTAACGCGCGCAGCGCGCGGCACGTGTCGGAGTTCCGAATGAATTGGACAGTGCGCAACGAGGACGCGAGAAGTCGCCGTTGTGCGCTGTCTCTTTACTGTCAGCGCGTCGCAAATGCAGAATCAGTGTAGGCTTCGCAAGCGAAGAGAATGGCTCGCGCTTGTCCGTTGCGTACTGACTATCGTCGAGGAGGCACACGAGTCGACGCAGTTGCATCGCAAGCGTTTCGTGACAGTCCGCCCGTTCGAGACGATGACGACGGCGTTCAGAGAGGCGAAGGTGGCCATCGGCGTATGGTGATACTCCGCCGCCGGCGACCCAGTTATCACATGATGCAACCCTTGCCGTGGGGTAATGGAGCCAGAATGTACGTGCGTACGTTTCTGGTCCCGCTCAACTCCGCGACGTCGCATAGTTGGCCTTTGCCGTAGATTCATTTCAGCTTGATTTACCGTGTCCGCTTAACGGCAACCACGCGGCTGCCTTCAGAACTGCGGGGGCGCACGTCTTGTTCTGGATCTCCCCGGCCGGTAGCGTGTAACGGAACGCAGGACAACACCTCATCGACTATCGATCACACGTATGCTGCGTCAAATGAATGCCCTGCTCTCGCGGTGTACTCGCAGATGCGTGTTGGTCGGAGCAATGTTGACGTGTGCGGCCATGCCGGCGGGGGGCCAACAGACCCTTCAAACCGCCGATGGCCGCGTGGATGTCGTGGGCCTGCGGCAATGGAACCTTGCCATGCTTGCGGATTCCATCCAGCACTACGCGCCTGGCGTCTCCCTCTTCCAAACTGTTGAGTGTACGAAGGCGCTCTCAGGTCAGCTGAAATTTCCGGGTGTGTACTTCCTCAAAACCATTGTTGGGCAGCAAGGCGACCGCGCCGAATCCGTTCTGCTGTTCCTAGTCGAGCATGAGGACGCCGGACGCATCAAATGGCGCAAGGAGCCAGGGAAAGCTGCCCCTGATGCCGCACGCTGGAAGCGACTTCAGCGCACGGTTGTTGATTCCGGCGCGGCACGTTGGTCCGAGGGGGACATCGTGAATCCACTGCAGTACTACCCGCTCTATCGAAAGCGTGGAGCGGCCGCAGCACTCGAGCGAGCGGCATTTGCCGTCAGCGACTCCGCGCAAGCGATGCGCTTTTGGCAAGTGTTGGAGCAACAGAATCAGCCAGCGGACAAGGCGCTCGCCCTCGCGACACTCCGGAGCGATGCGAATCGACAACATCGCATGTTTGCCGCGGCCGTACTAACGAACTTCGACCGGGACGACGACGCGTGGCACGCGCTCGTGGGCGCGCTCCGTGATCCGTACACGGGAGTGAATCACACGGCAATCTTGGCGCTGTCCGGTCTCATGCGTGAGTACCCGAGACCCGTCGCATGGAGGCACGCGCTGCCATCTCTCCGCGCGGTGCTGGATGGGACCAACCTTGAAGCGTTCACCCTCTTGCTGCAGCTGTTGACGCGCACCGCCATCGATCCGGCGCTCGCGGTTCCGCTGATGAAGGGTCGCAGCACGTTGGTGGTGGAGCTCGCGGGCGTCAACGATCGTCGGAGTCGCCAGATCGCGGTCGACTTCCTTCGCGCGATCAGTCGGCAGCCGGATACCACCTCGTGGCGCACGTGGCTTGCTGGCCTTTGACAGAAACGCACGGTAAGTCCGCGGCAGACTCATGCTTACGCACCGTGGTGCTCTGGGCGCTGGCGGCCCTGTGCGGCTGCGAGGCGGTGACGAGCCCCTTTCCATCTGACCAGTACGTTCCGGTCGCGCCACGACCCGAGTACGCACTGTGGTGGGATCTCGTGCAACAGTGTGCCGGTCGAAAGGGATCGTTTGACCGACTCCGTTTTGTCGTGCCACGCAGCGGAGCGGTGGTCGTCGATGGACGAGAGTACGATGGATATTGGTGGGAGGATGGCAACCGTATCGCTGTCCGTAACGTGGCAGACGGCCCCACGGTGCGACATGAGATGCTGCACGCCTTGCTGCAGCGCGGAGACCATCCTGCATCCGCGTTCGAGGACATGTGCAATGGTATTGTCGCCAATACCGATGTCGGACTCGCTCCGACGACATCAGAGTTAGGGTCGGTACCGACGGTAGACGCCGGCAGCGTTCTCTCCGTGGACGTCGCCATGTATCCCAGCGTGTTGTCGGTCGCGCGCTACAACGGGACGGTTGCCGTCGTCGTAACGGCAACGAACACCACCGGGCGGCCATCGTGGGTGTCCGTGCCCGGGGATCTCCTGGCTGCTGCATATCTCGGTGACGAAGGTTTGGGGAGCGGCCGGTTCACGACGGTGAGCCGCGTGTATTTCGCGCCTGGCCAGCAGCGCCGTGTTGTCCTTGATGGGGTCCTGACAACGACCGGGCGCATCGCGGTCAATGCGACGTATCTTGGGGTAGATAGCCCGCGGAGGGCGTTCGACGTGTTCCCGTAATCGGTAAGCGCTAAACTTGTACGCGGACGCGCCACGCAATTCACGACTGCTCATGCGGCGAGCCTCCATGTCTGTCTTTCGTGCCGGAGCTCGGCCGCCCCGCGCGCTGCTGTCCGAGTCTATCGCTCAGCATCCGATGGAAATCGGTGTCGAGCCGATCTGCCGGGTGCTGCAGATCGCACCGTCTGTATATCGCGCCCATGCCGCAGCGCAGCGTGATACAATGTTCGGCACATAGTGCCCAGTCCATTCGGAACTCCGACACGGCGCCTCACGTCCCGCCGTACCACTCGTAGCCCAGATCACTCCAGTACCCACCGTTCGCCTTCGGCATGAAGGTGATGCGCGTGAGGTACTTGGTGTTCTTGTACCCCAGCTTCACCGGTGAGTGCACGCGCGCCGGTGCGCCGTAGCGCGGCGACAGCAGTTCTCCGTCTTTGGCGATGGCCACCATGGTTTGCGGATGCATCGTGCTCTCGATGTCCCAGCTTTCGTGGTAGTCCTCGTCGAACGACGAGAAGTCTACGAAGCCGGCGTCGCGCGTGGGCTGCACCATCTTGGCCAGTGTGGACATGGGTACCCCCTGAAACTTCACAGCGGCGGTCCATCCCTCCACGCAGTAGTGATTCACCGTCTGCGTGCGCGTGGCCAGTCGTTGCAGCTGTGTTAAGTCGAGTCGCAGCGGCGTGCGCACGGCACCATCGACTACGAGCTGCCACGCACCAGACACCGCCGGGTCCCACGTCGGCACACTGTCGGAGATGAAGTAGCTCGGGAATTTCGCGCCCGCCACGCGCACGCCGGGCTTCACGCGGTCGTTGCCGGCGCGACTCAGCAGCCAGCGCTCCAACTTCTCGTTCTTGGTGCCCACGAGATCGAGCAGCTGCAGCATGCCCGGCGTACCCTGTGCGTTGCACGCGGCGATCAGTGGGGCCGACAGCCCGAGACTGAGCAGCCGCAGAAACATCCGACGATCGGTGGGCGCATTCATGGCTTCTTGCTCCGCGGCAGCAGATTCGACAACGGGCGCGCGTTGCGCGCTTCCGGCGACCACCGGTCTTCGTCGTAACCGCCTGTGGTCATGGCGCGCAGGGCGTATGGATCGACGGTGAACACCATGATCACGTGCACCAGCACCAGCAGCCCGAGCGCCAGCATGGCGGCGAAGTGCCACCACCGTGCAAGCGCATAGCCACCGTACAGATTGGTGAGCCACGACAACGACACCGGCTTCCAGATCGCGACGCCACTCGTCACCATCACGGCGCCGATCACCAGCATGCTGGTGTACGCGTACTGCTGCAGCGCGTTGTGCTTGCCCTGCACGGGGTGATCCTTGCGCACGTACAGGTAGAAGCGCGCCATCTCGATCGCATCGCGCCAGGCATTCACGCGCGGGACAATCGTCCGCCACCGTCCGTGGCGAAACAGGTGCACCAGATACACCAGCGCGTTCGCCACCAGCAGCCACATCATCGCGAAGTGCCAGTGGCGCGCCCCGCCGAGCCAGCCGCCGAGGGTGAGTACCGCGGGAATAGGCGTGCCCTCCCAAGGCCACCACGCAAACGGCGCGTCGCCTTTGCGCGCAAAGAATGGCGCGGCGTTGAAAATGCGCATACCGGAGGCCGCCATGACGGTCAGTGCGATGGCACTGACCCAATGGGTGATCCGGGCGATGGGATGATGACGGCGGGAGTTGGACATGCGTTCACGTAGACCCGACCGTCGGTCGGAGTTCCCGGGAACTTTCCGTCTCCGATCCGGCTACGTGCGGCATGACCGATCGCGACGCCGAATTCGAGCGACGTGCGTTGACCTGTCTTCCCGACGTCGCGCGCTTTGCCCGGTCCCTCACCCGTAACGACAGCGCCGCCGACGATCTCGTGCAGGAAACCTTCCTGCGCGCCTATCGCGGCTACGCGTCGTTTCAGCAGGGCTCCGACGTGCGACGCTGGCTGTTCAGCATCTGTCATCACGCCTTTCTCCGCATTCAGGAGCGCGAGCAGCGGGTGGTGCTCTCGAGCGACGGCGACGACGCCGAGCTCGAGACGATGGGCGCCGTGATGGGGCATGTGGCAGCGCAACGCACGGGGCTCGATGCCTACGTGTGCAGCATCGATGTCGGGCCGGCCATCCGCGAGGCCATCGAGCAGCTCGCTGCGCCGTATCGGGCGGCGGTCACGCTGGTCGATGTGGAAGGGCTGTCGTACGAAGAAGCCGCGCAGGTCGCCGAGGTGCCTATTGGCACAATCCGCTCTCGGCTCTTCCGCGCACGGCGATTGCTGCAAGAACAACTGTTCGAGTATGCCCGTGACCTCGGCGTCACCAAGGCTGCGGTATCCAACCCGTCAACCCGCCCCGACTCATGACCACATCCACCGACGTCGCGCCGGAGCCGATCGACTGCCGTACGGCCGTGCAGCGCCTCTGGGACTATCTCGACCATGAGCTCGATGCCACGCGCATGGCCGAAGTGGCGGCGCACGTGGAGCGGTGTGCGGCGTGCGGCGAGCACTTTCAGTTCGCGCGCACCTTTCTCAGTGCCCTGTCCTCGAGCCAGCGCGAGTCTGTCGGCAGCGACCGTCCGGACCCGAATGCCCTGCGCTCGCGCGTGGTGGAAGCGCTGCAGCGCGAAGGGTTTTCCTTGGGCGCGTAACCGCGACGAACGACCGTCTACCGGCCGCCGCGCGGAATGCGCGGGGGACCAGATCCAGGCGGAGCACTGGGCGGCGCGATGGCACGCGCGGCCCGGCGACCAAAAGCGATACGTCCAACCTTGCGCGTCACCAGCACCAGCGACATCACCACCGCCAGCAGCGCCACGAGCGGCAGGAAGATCGCCAGCACACTCGTGAGCACGGCGCCGATCAGCTCCATAGTCGACACCACGGGATTGCCCACGCCACCGGTGAGCGTCGTCGACTTGAAGCGCGTGAGCACCGACGCGCCCTGCGTGATGCCAGCCGCCCCACCCGCGATGAGCACCACGCTCCACTTCACGAGTGGGGGCAAATCCACCACCACCGACGCCGCCGCCAGCATGCCGGCCACGAGCGCCGTGGGCGTCGCGATCACGTCGAGCAGCTGATCGATCCACGGCACGGTGTAGGCGCCGATCTCCAGCAGCGTCGCGATGGCCAGCGCGGCAATGGCCGGTGTGGTGGCCAACCAGAGAAAGCCGGGTGAGAGCTCCAGCACACCGGTTTTCGCCGCAATGGCCGCCGCCAGCAGGGGCACGAACACCCGGAAGCCCGCGGCCGCCGCCAGACCGAGTCCGATCGCCACACCCAGCAGGGCATCACTCGTGAGGAACGCATCCGGTCGCATGTACGAGAGATACCACAGCGCCGTTCCGCCCGCGACGCCTGCACAGTACTCTGGTGCCATGCGGTTCTTCGGATGGCTTTTCCTGGCGACGCTCTCGCTGGTGCTCATGGTGCAGCTGCGCCTGACCGACGGCGCGCTCACGTCGCCGGAAACCCCGTGGGGCATCGTCGGCTTCGAGCTGGCCTTCACCCAGGTCCGTGCGGCGGAGATCATGAGCACCTGGCGCAGCATGGGCGTCACCGAAATCGCGCTCGTCAGTCTTGGAGTGGACGTGGCGTTCCTGCTGGTCTATCCGTTCATGTTCCGCGGTCTGGTCCAGCTGCTGCGCCGCGACAACGGGTCGAACTTCGACCGCCTCGGTGCGCGCCTGGCGTTTGCCGTGCTCCTGTGCATCCCGCTCGACGCACTCGAGAACGCCCTGCTCTGGCGCGAGCTCGTCGCCGGGGCGTCGAACCCGCTCGCCGTCACCGCCGGCCTGGCCGCGTCGGTGAAGTTCCTGCTGGTCCTCGTCACCGCCGCCTGGTGCGCCGGTGCTCTCCTGCAACGTCTCTTTCCCCGCCCCGCACATGGCTAACGGACCCGGTCCCGCCGGCATCGCCACTCGGCTTTTCGCCGCCCTCGTGCTGGTGTTCGCCACGTACAATCCCGAAGGATACTCGTTTTACCACTGGGCTATCGCGCCACTATTAGGACATACTACGAGCACTGGCCCGGCATCAGTCAAGTTCTTGGTGGGGATCCTGCTGCTCGGTGGATGGGGAGTGTTCCTGAACGCCACCCGCCGCTCGATCGGCATGGGCGGAGCCGCGCTGGTGATCGCGATCTCGGGCGCCCTGGTGTGGATCCTCCTCGACTTCGGCATCGTGAGCGCCGGATCGGCCCGCGGGATTTCGTATGTCGTGCTGCTCTGCCTGTCCGTGCTGCTCGCGGTCGGGATGAGCTGGTCGCACGTGTCGAAGTCGATGAGTGGACAGGTCGACATGGACCAGACGGACTGAGTTCTTGGGGGCTTTGGGGGCTCTGGGGCTCTGGGCTCTGGGGCTGTGGGCTGTAAGCCGTAGGCTTTGGGCCTTGGGCCGTGGGCTGTGAAGGCTTTGGGCCGTGAGCTTTGGGCAAGACGCGGTGTCCAGAAGCCCATGGCCTACGGCCTTTTTTGCTCAGAGCCCATGGCCCAAAGCCCACAGCCCCACAGCCCACAGCCCCACAGCCCACAGCCCAAAGCAGACCGGGAACCCCTTTCCTCCTCCCTCCCGTTCGCCGCAGTACCAATGCCAACCACTCTTGCCTTCGTCGCCCCTTGGGAATCCTCGCGCGCGGTCGCGAATATCCCGCGTGAACCTCGCGACGACGTCGTCGTGTTGTTGCTCGAATCCGTCGCCAAGGGCTCCTCCCTCCCCTGGCACCGCCAGAAGCTCGTCCTGCTGCTGTCGTCCATGCAGCACTTCGCCGCTGCCCTCGAAGCGGCCGGCTATCGGGTCGCCTACCGGACGGCGCCCAGCTACGCCGAGGGCATCGCTGCCGCCGCGGCCGAGTTCAGTGCCGCGAAAGTCGTCGCCACCGAAGGACGCGAGCAGGATATGGTCGACGAGCTCGATCGCGCCCGCACCCTCCTCGAAGCGGACGGCCGCAGCCTGACCCTGCGCGAAGACCGCGGATTTCTGGCCACCCGCGAGGAGTTCGCGACCTGGGCTCGCGGGCGCAAAGAGCACCGGATGGAGTTCTTCTACCGGGAGATGCGCCGGAAACACGGCATTCTCATGGAGCCCGACGGCACGCCGAGTGGCGGGCAGTGGAATTTCGACGCCGACAACCGGAAGCCGTGGCCCAAAGGTCGCGCGGCGCCCGAGGTGTGGCGCATCGAGCCCGACGAGATCACGCGCGCCCAGATGGACCGCGTGCGGACGTGGCGAAATCGCTGGGGCAGCGTGGACACGTTCGCGCTGCCCGTGACCCGTGCCGACGCCAAAGCCTGGCTCGATCGGTTCATTGCCGAACGACTGCCGGAATTCGGTCCGTACGAAGACGCCCTCGTGCACGGCGCGCCCGATCTGTTGCATTCCACCCTGTCGTCGATCATCAACGTCGGGTTGCTGCACCCGCTCGAATGCGTGCGCAAAGCCGAAGCCGCGTGGCGCGCGGGCCTCGTTCCCATCGCCTCGGCCGAAGGCTTCATCCGGCAGATTCTCGGGTGGCGCGAGTACATCCGCGGCATGTACTGGCATCTCATGCCCGGACTCCGCACCGCCAACGCGCTCAACGCCACGCGTGAGTTGCCACGCTGGTTCTGGGCGCCGGATGGCGAAGCGTACGACGACTCGGCGGCCACGAGTGCGGCCTGCGAGATGCGCTGCCTCGCCGACACCATCCGGCAGGTACGCGACTATGGTCGCGTGCATCACATCGCCCGCCTCATGGTGCAGTGTAACATCGCCACCCTGATTGGCGTGGAGCCGGCTGCGCTCTCGCGCTGGTACTGGAGCGCGTTCACTGACGCGTACGAGTGGGTCGAGCTGCCCAACGTCGTCGGCATGGGCACCTGGGGTGATGGCGGCGCGCTCGCCTCCAAGCCGTACGTGGCATCGGGCGCATACGTCAACCGTATGAGCAACTACTGCGGCAGCTGTCGCTACGACGTGAAGCAGCGCACCGGTCCCGACGCCTGTCCGGTGAATGTGTTGTACTGGGACTTCCTCGCGTCACACCAGGCGCGCTTCGCGAATCATCCGCGCATGCGCATGATGTTCGTGCACGTGAAGAACATCGCCGAGCCGGAGCTGGTGCAGATCCGCGCGCAGGCCGCGGCGTTTCGCGATGCGCTGGCGTACGACAGTGCGTTCGCGCCGCCAGCCGTAGGCACCACCGCGTAGCGGCCACATTGCTGAACGGACGTCGCGCATCATAGCTTGAACGGGTGGACACGCCCGCCCCGCAGCGCACTCGCCTGTACGTTCGACCGCCCCAATCGACCCCGACGCATCGCAAGCAGTTGCGGGCGTTGGTGCGCGAAGGGTGCGAGAACCGGCCTGGCGTCTATCGCATGATCGGACCCACTGGCGTCGTCCTGTACGTCGGGCAGTCGCGCGTGCTGCGCACCCGATTGTTGTCGTACTTCCGTGCGAAGGGACGCCACAAGGGCGCGCGCATCTTGCGCCACGCCTTTCAGATCGAGTGGGAGTACACCAATACCGAGTTCGGCGCGTTGCTGCGCGAGCTGCGGCTCATCAAGCAGCATCGTCCGCACTTCAACGCAATGATGGTGCAGGACGAGTGGCCGCGCGCCTACGTCGCGCTTACGGGTGGCAGCGTGCCCGGGCTGCGCGTCGTGGCCCGTTCCGATGATCCCGCGGCCATTGCGCTGTTCGGTCCGTTCCGTCGGGTGGCGCAGCTGCGCGAAGCCGTGCGTGCGCTGGCCGAGGGCACCGGCTTGCGCGACTGCGTGCATGATGACGTCGTGCGCATCACGGGCAGTGCGGCTAGTCGCGGTAGCACGCTCTGGTTCGACGACGATCCCGCCTCACAGCCACGGCGCGGCGCGAGCCGCACGCGCGCGCCGGGCTGTCTGCGCCACGACGTCGGCACGTGCGCCGGACCATGCATCGGCGCCGGTGCGTCGCAGCCGTACCGCGAGGCGGCGGTGACCGTGCGCGCCTTTCTCGACGGCCGGAGCGATGCGCCCGTGCGCACGCTCGAGATGGCCATGCAACAGGCGTCCGAGCAGCTCGCCTTCGAGCGAGCGGCAGTAATCCGTGATCGGTTGGCGCTGGTAAGCTGGCTGCACGAACGCGTGCAGCACTTTCACGCCAACGTGGACCGGCTCACGTTCCGCTACCACGCGGTGGGCCCCGATGCGCAGGAGTGGGTATATCTGGTCCGACGCGGCACGGTGCGCGCCGAGGTGCCGGCGCCAAAAACGCCGGAGGAACGCGCCGCCTTCCGTGAGCTCGCCGCGAAGGTGTTCAAGGGCGCCGACCCCTCGGGGGCCGATATCCCCACCCACGATCTCGACGAGTTCTACCTCGTGGCCAGCTGGTTCCGTCGTCGGCCCAAGGAGAAAGCTCGCACGAAGGTCGCCATGCGACCGGCGAAGCGATCGCCAGCGTAATGGCGTCCGACGCGTACAAAAACACGACGTGCCCGGGTTTCCCCGGGCCCGCCGCGTTGTCCACCGTTCGCTTGCTTCGGGTCCCGCCCCTGGGTGGGCGAAACGATGAGACTCAGGGAGAGTACGAGCGGGCACCTTTCACCACGATTAACGACGGCCCGCTGCTCCCGCGCCATCCGTCCCATTTTCCCCGGTCGCCATGCGCCTGCTCGTCGTAGAAGATGATCCCCGCCTCGCGCGACTGATCGCCCGCGGTCTCCGCGAGGAAGCATACGCGGTGGACGTGTGCGAGAACGGCTCCGACGCCATCGTCCAGGCCGTCGTAAATACGTACGACGCGATCATCCTCGATGTCATGTTGCCGGGCACCGACGGCTTCGGGGTCGTGTCCACGTTGCGTGCCCGTAAGGTCCGCACGCCGGTGCTCATGCTCACTTCGCGCGACGCCGTGGCCGATCGCATTGCCGGTCTCGATCAGGGCGCCGACGACTATCTCGCGAAGCCGTTCGATTTCGGTGAGCTGCTGGCGCGTTTGCGCGCGCTCCTGCGCCGACCAGAAGCGCTACAGGCCATGCTCGTGCGCGTAGGCGATTGTGAGATCGACCTGCAATCACACGCTGTGTCGCGCGCCGGTGTGCCCATTGCGCTCACCGCCAAGGAGTACGCATTGCTCGAACTGCTCGCGCGCCGTGTCGGCAACGTGGTCTCGCGCGCCGATATCGTGGCGCATGTGTGGGATGACAATCACGATCCGTTCACTAACGCCGTCGAAGTGTACGTGAATCGACTGCGCGGCAAGATCGACCGCGCACCGTGGCCACCACTGATCCACACCCGTCGCGGCGCCGGCTACATACTCTCCAACGTTGCGCCCACGTGAGCAGAGTAACGAGCTGGGGCCTGCGCCTCTCTATCCGGATGCGCCTCACGCTCTGGAACGCCAGTGTGCTCGCCTTCGTCCTCGGCGCCTTCGCGCTGGCCGGCTGGGTCACGCTTACGACGACACTGCGACAGCGCACTGACGCCGCTGTGCGGGAGTCGGCGCGCGTTGTGGCTGGTGCCATTCGTGCCGAACGCGCGGCCGCGCACGCCCGCGGCGACGTGGAAGAGGTGCGTGGTGAAACCGAACAGGCCGTGTTGCGCGAGTTGCGTGTCGGCGATCTCGAAGTGTTCATTGCCGATGAAGGCGCGCAGCTCATGGCCGCCCGTCAGCCCGGCTCGTCGCGCACATCGATCAACACCAGCGATGACGCGGTGCTTCTGCCCGACGAAGTACGCACGCTGCTGCGCGATATCGTGCAAACGCGCGCCAGCGAGATTGCCGACGAGCGTCAGGTGGCCGTCGGGACCATTCGTATGCGCGGTATCGACTGGCGCGCCGGTGTCACGCGCCTGGCGCCGATGGTGCAGGATCCCGGCGAGCCTCCACTGCTCGTCACCGCATTGCACTCCCTCGAAGACGACCGGCTACTGCTGCGCGCGGTGCGCAACACGCTGTTGCTGGCCATTCCGCTGGCGCTGCTGGCGTCGGTGATTGCCGGCTATGCCTTGGCCCGCCGCAGTCTCGCGCCACTCGATGCGATTACGACACGCACCGCCACGATCACCGCTGCCAATCTCGACGACCGGCTGCAGGTGGTGAATCCGCACGACGAGCTCGGTCGGCTCGCCTTCATCGTGAACGGATTGCTAGGTCGCGTGGGCGAAGCGTTCCGCACCCAGCGCCAGTTCGTGGCCGACGCATCACACGAGTTGCGCACGCCGATCGCCATCATTCGCGGTGAAGCCGATGTCACCTTGCGTCGCAGCACCCGCGATGAAGCGGAGTACCGCGAAGCGCTGCAGGTGATACAGCAGGAATCGGTACGTCTCTCGCGCATCGTGGATGACCTGTTCCTGCTGGCGCGCGTCGATGCGGGCAGCCCGATCGGCGAGCATCGCGACGTGGCGATCGCCGAGTTGGTGACGACGGCCGCACATAGTGTGCGATCGCTGGCCGAATCGCGAGGCGTGTCGTTGCAACTCAGCGAATCACCCGCGACGGCTGGGCTGCGCATGCATGGCGATAACATCCTGCTGCACCGACTCGTGCTGAACCTGCTGGACAATGCGCTCAAGCATGCGCCCCCGTCGAGCACCGTGTTCGTGCGCGTCGATGCCACCGATCGGCTCGTTTTGATAGACGTGGACGACGAAGGGCCCGGCGTGCCGGCGGCACTCCGTGACCGGCTGTTCGAGCGGTTCGTGCACGGCGCTTCGTCACAACCCGACGACGCCAGCGGGCACGGCGGCGGTGCCGGACTAGGCCTCGCCATCGCACAGGCTATCGCCCATGCGCACGGCGGGCATATTGCTCTGCGTCCGTCGACCGATCGGGCCCACGGCGCCTGTTTCCGCGTGTCGCTGCCCCGCTCGGCTTCCGCTTCAGGAGACGTCGCATGAATTCCCGATGCAGCGAAACTACCCGCCTGCCCCGCGTCGCTCTATACGCCGCGATGGCCAGTGCCTCCCTCACGCCCTCTATCGTAATCGCGCAGAAGCGCACGGCCGACACCGCCGTGGTGACGGAGTGGAATGTGCCATGGACCGACACGCGCCCGCGCGATCCGTCGCTCGATACGCAGGGTCGCGTGTGGTTCGTCGGGCAGGAAGGCAACTACGTGGCGCGCCTCGATCCCAAGAGCGGCGCGTTCACGAAGCTCGAGATCGACGCCGGCACCTTTCCGCACACCGTCTCGGTCGATAAGGACGGCGACGCCTGGTACACCGGCAATCGCAACGGCATGATCGGCAAGATCGACGGCACAACGGGCGCGATCACGCGCTATCCGATGCCCGAGCCTGACGCCAAGGACCCGCACACGATCGCGTTCGATACGCAGGGCAACCTCTGGTTCACGCTGCAGAACAGCAACATGGTCGGCCACCTCGTCAAGAAGACGGGTAAGGTGACGATCATGAGAATGTCCACGCCGCGTTCGCGCCCCTATGGCATCGTGATCGACGCCAAGGGCCGTCCGTGGTTCAACTTGTTCGGCGTGAACAAGATCGGCACGATCGATCCCACCAGCATGCGCGTGCGCGAGTATGTATTGCCCGACGAACGCGCCCGTGGCCGTCGCATCGCCCTCACCACCGACGGCGCCGTGTGGTACGTGGACTATTCGCGTGGCTATCTGGGCCGCCTCGATCCGGTCAGCGGCGCCGTGAAAGATTGGCCCATGCCCGGCGGCAGCACGTCACTGCCCTACGCCATGACGGTCGATGACGCCGACCGCCTCTGGTTCGTGGAAACGGGTAAGCAGCCGAACCGCCTGGTGGGCTTCGACCCACGCACCAATACGTTCACCACACCCACCGACATAGGCAAAGCCGCGCCGAACACGGTCCGGCACATGGTGTTCGACAAGAACACCCGCACCATCTGGTTCGGCAGCGACCAAGGCACCATCGGCCGCGCCGTGATCCCGCCCTCCGAGCGCAAGCCAATCGGGTGAGTAGCGGCGAGTAGTCAGCGAACAGCAACTAAGTTCACGCGAAGTCCGCGAAGAACGCGAAGACACGCGAAGGAGCCCGAGTAATACCTCGAGCCCTTCGCGCTTTTTCATTCATTGCCTTTCTTTTGCTGTTCTTCGCGAACCTTCGCGCTCTTCGCGAGCTTCGCGTGAACCTTTTGCAGTTGCTGTTGCAGTTGCAGTTGCAGCTCCGACCTACACCGACGCCAGCTCAACCTCCCAGCTCAGCTCACGCCCCACCGCCAGCGCCACCGCCCGCACTTGCTGCATCATAGCGGCGAACGCGCTCGGCTCCAGTGACTGCTCGCCGTCGGACTTGGCCGTGGCCGGGTGCGGATGCACCTCGACGATCAGACCATCCGCACCAGCCGCCACGGCAGCCATCGCCAGCGGCGCCACCAGATGGGCGCGGCCTCCCGCGTGCGACGGGTCGACCATGACCGGCAAGTGCGTTTCGCGCTTGAGCACCGGAATCGCCGCCACGTCGAGCGTATTCCGCGTGGAAGTTTCGTACGTGCGGATGCCGCGCTCGCACAGAATCACGTCGCCGTTGCCCTGCGCCATGATGTACTCGGCCGCCATCAGCAGCTCGGTGATCGTGGCCGACAAGCCGCGCTTGAGCAATACCGGACGCTGCGTGCGACCCACTTCGGTGAGCAGCGGAAAGTTCTGCATGTTGCGCGCGCCGATCTGCAGCACGTCGGCGTAGCTCGCCACCAGCTCCACCTGTCGCGTGTCCATCACTTCCGTCACGATCGGCATGCCCGTTTCCGCGCGCACCTCGGCCAGAATCTTGAGCCCCTCCTCACCCATGCCCTGAAACGCGTACGGTGACGAACGCGGCTTGAAGGCACCGGCGCGCAGCAGACGCGCGCCCGAGCGCTGCACCGCATGCGCCGTCTGGTGCATCATCTCACGTCCTTCCACCGAGCACGGACCGGCAATCACCACCAGATCGCGTCCACCGATCACCGTATCGGCCGCGTCACCCAGACGAATCGCCGTCGACTGCACCGAGAATTCGCGTGAGGCCAGCTTGTACGGCTTGAGCACGGGGAGGACGCGCTCCACCCCCTCGAGCTGCGTGAGACCATGATCGCTCAGCAGGCCCTCGTCGCCGATGCACCCCACGATGGTGCGGTGCTCGCCGCGTGACACATGGGTGCGCAATCCCGCGGCCTCGACGTGCTCGATCAGTCGGGCGAGTGCGCTTTCGGAAATTCCAGGTACGGTAACGATGATCATCGGGGTCATCTCATGATGGAGTGCGGTAGAACATCACGAGGCGCCGAACATCGCGAGGGCCGGACAAGCAAAAGGCCCGTGCGATTGCACGAGCCTCACAGTGTTGGAGCGTCAGCGAATCAGTCGCGCACGCCAAATACACCGGGGCCCATGCGGGTCGGCGTATAATACCAATAACGAGCGGAGCGGTGACGCGTCATACCATGGAGGCTACGGTGAGTACATCCCCAAGTCAATATCTTGAATCCATGATTCCACGCGTCGCCTTCCAAGGTGAGATGGGCGCTTTCAGTGAGGTCGCAATCCGCCAGCAATGGCCGAACGGCGCAACCCCGGTCCCCTGCCGCACCTTCCCCGATGCCATCGCCAGCGTGCGCAGTGGGGCCGCGGAGTACGGGGTGATTCCGGTGGAGAATGCCATCATCGGGGCGGTGAAGGTGGCGCTCGACGCACTGCGCAGCGCCGGTATCGAGGTGGTGGAGCGCAGTGAGTTGCGGGTGCCGATTCACCTCTGCCTACTCGCCCCGCGTGGCGCCTCGCTGGCCGAGCTGCGCAACGTACACAGTCATGCCGTGGCGCTCGCGCAGTGCCGCATCTTCTTTGCGCGTCACGGCTGGCTCGAGCCCGCACCGCACGACGACACCGCCGGCGCCGCTCGCATGGTGGCCGAACTGGGCGAGCGCACGGTGGGCGCCGTGGCCAGCGAGATGGCGGCCGAGCGCTACGATCTCGAGATCATTGCGCGGCACATCGAAGACGTGCCCGCCAACTGGACGCGCTTCCTGGTGATCAGCGCGTCCACGTAGCACTCGACGGAGTGCCACTCGACAGGACGCGGGTTTTCGCCGAACATCCGTGCATGAGCTATTTCCCTCGCTTCTCCCGGCCCGCGCGCGCGGTCGCCCTGCTCGCCTTTGCGCTCCCCGCCGGTTCTGTCCTAGCGCAGAGGAAGCCGGTCGCGAAACCGTCAGCACTCTCGCCGGCAATGGCCCCGATTACCCGGGCCGTCTCCGCCGGCATCAGCGGCGAGCGCGCCTTCCGCACCGTCGACTACGTGCAGCGCTACTTCCGGTTGCCGGGCAATCGCGGCTTCGACCTCGCGATCGATACCGTCGCGTCGTTGCTGCGGGTGGCCGGCTACGTCGATGAAGCCACGGCGTCGCCGACGGCGCGTCTCGTGTATCGCGTCGAGTCGCGACCCATGCGCGACCTCGCCTGGACGCCCGAAGGCGCATCGATCACGATCGTTGGTCAGGCGGCGCCACTGCAGTCGTGGCCGAAGAATCTGAACATGATCGCCATCAACTCCGTATCCACGGCACCGGAGGGTGTGACCGCCGCCGTGGTCGACGTGGGTGCTGGTGCCGAAGCCGACTTCGCCGCGGTCGATGTGAAGGGCAAGATCGTGCTGGCCGAGGGCAACGCGCGATCGATCTTCGTGCGTGCGATGCAGAAGGGTGCCGCCGGTGTGCTCGCGGCGCAGAAGCTGCCCGAATACAACCAGCAGTCGAAGAACATCACGTCCATTCAGTTCACTGGCATTGCACGTGACACGCTCACGCCAGGCTGGCTGCTGTTCGTGTCGCGGGAGTCGCGCGATGCGCTCAAGTCGGCGCTCACGCGCGGGCCGGTCAGTGTGCACGTGGTCGTGAAGACGCTGTTGGAGAGTCGGCCCGAGCGCACGTTGGTGGCCGAAATCCGTGGCGCGTCCGTACCGTCTGAGCGCTTCATGTATTCGGCGCACGTGCAGGAGCCGGGCGCCAACGACAATGCCACCGGTGTCGGTACGCTGGCTGAGATGGCGCGCGTTGCGGCGCAGTTGGTGAAAGCCGGCACGGCCAATCCGAAGCGCACGCTGACGTTCCTGTGGGGCGACGAAATTCGCTCAACCGATCGGTTCATCAAGGAAGACAGCGTGCGTCGCACCGGCGTGAAGTGGGGCATGTCCCTCGACATGGTCGGCGAGAACACGGCGAAAACCGGTGGCACGTTCCTGATCGAGAAGATGCCCGATCCGAGCGCCGTCTGGGTGCGCGGCGAGGACAAGCACAGCGAGTGGGGCGGACGACCACTGGCCGAGAAGGACATCCGCCCGCACTGGTTCAACGACTTCGTTCGGCAGCGCTGCCTCGACCGCGCCGCACAGACCGGCTGGGTGGTGAAAGCCAATCCGTTCGAAGGCGGCAGTGATCACACGCCGTTCCTGAACGCGCAGATCCCCGCCGTATTACTCTGGCACTTCACCGACCAGCACTATCACACCGACCTCGATCGCATCGACATGGTCAGCGCCGCGTCGCTGGGCAACGTGGGCTCGTGCGCGCTGACCACGGGCCTCTTGCTTGCCGACGGCTCGCGCCCCGTCGTACTCGCGGCGCTGGAAGAACTCACCCGCGCGGCCGAGAAGGAGCTCGCCACACAGAAAGCCCTCGGCCGCGACACACTGTCGCGTGGCGGCACGGTAGAGACCGAGCATCACATCATCGACGCGTGGCGTGACTTCTACCTCGGCGCTATCGATCGCATTCCGGATATCGCCGTCGGTCCGATGGAGCTTGGCGCGGCGCTGAGCGCGGCGAAGGATCGGGTACGCAAGGCGGCTCTGTACGGGTTCTGAGTGCTTGCGGCGGCACCGGAGGTTCACGCGAAGCACGCGAAGGGCCGCGACCCTTCGCGCTCTTCGCGTGAACCAACAGCCTATCCGACCCACGGCACCAGCCGTAGACTCACCCCGTGTATTCCACCTGCCTGTTCTGCAGCGGCGCCCTCGGCCGCAATGACTCCATTGAACACTTTCCCGTCGGTCGTCGCCTCGCCTTCGACGCCGCTAAGGGACGGCTCTGGGTCATCTGCCCCACATGCGCTCGCTGGAACCTCACGCCGCTCGAGAGTCGCTGGGAGGCGATCGACGAGGCCGAGCGCGCGTATCGCGATACGAAGCTGCGGTCCGCTACTGAGCACATTGGTCTCGCGCGACTGAAAGAAGGCACGGAGCTCGTACGCATCGGTAAGCCGATGCTCCCCGAGTTCGCGGCGTGGCGATATGGTGGCGTGTTCAAGACACGGCATCGCAAGGAACTCGCGTGGCATTGGGGGTACGCCGGCGTGCAGCTCCTCGGCGCCGGGATCTCGTTCAGTGACTACAGCGGCTTCGCATCGATCGGGTTGATCTCGCTGACCAATCTCGCGCAATTCGCCAACCTCAGTCGAAGCATGTACCGGTCTCGCGTCCCGGTACTCACCGTGCGTACCCATCAAGGCGCGTTGCTTCGACTATCGGCAAATGATGCGGCGCAGTCCCACGTCATGTTGAACGAAGTCGGCCGGTGGTCGCTACGCGTGGATCATCGGATACGCGCCACAACGGGTCCGATTCTCCAAGCGCTCGGCGTGAAGTCGCGGCCGTCCATGCACTCCGACTACTCCGACATCGAGGACGACGCAGCCATTCGTGCCTTGGCGACCATACTGCCGATGGTCAATCAGACGGGCGGAAACCGCAAGTTGGTGGACTCCGCCGTCACGCTCATGACGCGGCGCCAGCCGGGCATCGGATTGCTGGTGCCGACGATCAGTCAGAGCCGGTCGATACGCTCGCAGCAGCGACTGCAGTTGGGCTTCGTCGATCCGACCGTCCGCCTCGCCCTCGAAATGAGCCTCCACGAGGACGACGAGCGTCGCGCCCTCGACGGCGAGCTGGCCGCACTTGAGGCGCGGTGGCGCGAGGCCGAGGAAATCGCCGGGATCGCCGACAATCTGCTTTTGCCATCCGAGATTGACGCCGAGCTCGAACGGCTTCGTCGCGAACGCCAATAGGGCACGCACGCGCGGCGACAGAACGCACCCTCGGAGCGTGCAGGATGTGTCGCGATATGCTATCCTCTCTGCCGATACGCAACTTTCACGCAGGAACGGGGCGTCGTGAACGGAACAGGCTACCTCTCGGTTAAAGCATTACACGTCATAGCGGTTATCGCCTGGTACGCCGGGTTGTTTTATATCTTCCGCCTGTACGTGTACCACGTGCAGAAGCGCAGCGAGCCGGCCGTGACCGCCACGCTCGAGGTCATGGAGCGGCGACTCATTCGCGCCATCATGACGCCGGCCATGGTCGTGGCCCTCGGCGCGGGCACGGCGATGCTGGTAATGAACCCGTCGCTGCTGAAGATGCCGTGGATGCACGCCAAGCTCGGCGCCGTCTTCTTCCTGCTCGGCTATCACGGCCTCGCGTCGTGGACGCGCAAGAAGTTCCTGCAGGGCGAGTACGTGCTCAGCGAGACGGCGTGCCGCTGGATCAATGAGGTCCCCACGATCCTGCTGCTCATCATCGTGATCGCCGTGATCGTACGACCGGGCATGTGAGGTGAACACGAACGGGCGGCATCTCACCATCAATGGTGTTCGACTCTGGGTCGAGGACACGGGTGGCAATGGACCGCCCGTCCTGTTCTCCCACGGCCTGCTGTGGAGCACCCGCATGTGGGACGCGCAGGTGACTGCGCTGCGCTCGCGCTACCGGTGCATTGCTTGGGATCATCGCGGGCAGGGACAGAGCGATGTGCCGAATGTTCGCGCTATCAGCATCGAGGACTGCTATGCCGATGCCGTCGCGCTTATCGAGCAGCTCGGCGTGGCGCCGGTCCATATCGTCGGGCTGTCGATGGGTGGATTCGTCGCCATGCGGCTCGCCGCGCGTCGCCCCGATCTGGTGCGCTCGTGTGTATTACTGGAAACGAGCGCCGAGGCCGAGCCCCCGGAGCACGTGCCGAGGTATCGCACGCTCAATCGCGTGGCGAGATGGTTCGGCCTCCGCATGGTCGCGAACAAGGTCATGCCAATCATGTTCGGCCGGACCTTTCTCACGGATCCGGCGCGTGCCGCCGAGCGCGATATGTGGCGCGAACGGCTATCGCGCAATCGCCGCGACATCTGGCGGGCCGTGAATGGCGTGATCGAGCGCCAACCCATCATGCCCGAGCTTTCGCGCATCACGGCGCCTACACTGATCATGGTGGGCGACGAAGATGTGGCGACCGTGCCGCTGAAGTCGGAGCGCATGCATGCCGCCATTCGCGGCTCGAAGCTGGTACGCATTCCGCACGCGGGGCACTCCAGCAGCGTGGAAGCGCCGGTGCACGTGACGGCAGCGATTGAATCGTGGGTCGGGCGCGTGGAGAAGGGAGAGCACGTCTGAGCGGCCGACCATATCTTTTCATCCACTGAACTCCTGATACATCCCGACCGGAGGCGTCGATGTACGAAGCGAAGACCAAGCCCACCACCGTCAGCGTGGACAGCTATCTCGCGGCGATCGCCGACGACACGCGCCGCGAGGATTGCCGCGCCCTGACGGCCCTCATGCAACGACTCAGTGGACACGAGCCGACCATGTGGGGCACCAGTATCGTCGGCTTTGGGAAGTATCACTACAAGTATGCCAGCGGTCATGAAGGCGACTCGTGCCTTGTCGGCTATTCGTCACGAAAGGGCGATATCAGCGTCTATCTGCTCGCCGGGTATGACACGGACGAGACCCGCGCCCTGCTGGCACAGCTCGGGCGGCACAAGATCGGCAAAGCCTGCCTCTACATCCGGCGGCTCTCCGATGTGCAATTGCCGGTGCTCGAGCAGTTGATCGCTCGCTCCATTGTGGAGACCCAGGCGCGGTATCCAGGCTAGCTCACCGCACGCGCGCAAACCGCACGTCCCGCGTGCGCGTATTTCCGGCGTAGAATCCGATCACCTGTCCATTGCGATCGCGCTCGAACAACAGCGTGGTCGCATCGACGACAAAGGTGTCCTTCGCACTGGCCGACAGCTTCACCGCGGCCGAGCGACGATTCTCCACAGTCAGGGCACCCTGCTTCACGCTCAGTGTGTAGTATGTCTCCAGTTCGTCGCTGTAGTAGCGACCAGCATACGCTGTCAGCTCCGCCGCCGTTGGTGACCATGCCTTCGGCGCCTCGCCGCTCAGTCGGGTGGCCCGCTGCACGCCATTCTGATTCAGCGTGAGGCCGACCACCTTCCGCGCCGCATCGCGCAGGAACGTCACCGACGCTTCGACACCGCGAATAGCGAACGCTGAATCTGAGGTGGCCGTCAGCTGTAGCCGGCCCTGACCGGTGGCCTGCGTAAATAGCGAGTCGCTGGATCGCGTGAACGTCAGGATGAACTGCGGCGCGGCATCGAGCGCATAGCGACCCACGTACTCATCGAAGCGCTTCGCGTCGAAGGCGAAGGTGGCAGCACTCTTGGCGCCAGACGCCGGCGTGAGCTCACTGAAGAATGCCTGCGCAATGCGAAACGCGACCTGCGAATCGAAGCCGGCATCGTTGCTCTGCACAGTCACCCCAGCGTCGATCTCGGGGTAGTACGCCAGCATGGAGCGGTGCGCCACATCGGCCCCACCATGATGGATTCGCTTGAGCGGGCCCTGGGTATCGGCGAACAGTCCCATACCATAGCCGGTGCTCTTGCCGGTGGTGAGCGTAAACGGCGTCATCATCTGCGCGATGCTGGCCGCCATTCCTACACGCGGATGCGCATAGTTCTCAACCCACCGCTGCAGGTCGCCGAGCGTGGTATAGATCGCGCCGGCACCCATCGAGGCCGGGAGGTCGCCGAGCGTGCGCCATTCGCCGTTCGTACCTCGCGTGTATCCCTCGGTCGCGCCGGGGACGGTCCCATGACGATCGCCGCGCACCATCGTGTGCGACATGCCGATGGGCCCGAACACATGCTGCTTCATGAAGTCGGGGAACGTCAGGCCGGAGACGCGCTCCACCGTGAGCGCCGCCAGCGCATAGCCGGTGTTGTTGTAGTTGAACTCCGCGCCAGGGATGTTCTGCAGCGCCGGCTGACGCTGCACGATGCCGAGCACCTCCGACCGCTCGATATGATCGCCCTCGTCGAAGCGACGGCCAGCCAAGGAGAGCCCGTTGTACAACTCGCGATAGCCACTGGTGTGCGTCAGCAGATTCCGTACGGTCACCATACGGCCAAGGTCCGGCAGTTCGGGGAGGTGCTTCCGGACATCGTCATCCAGGCTCAGCTTCCCCTGCTCCACCAGCAGCATCACCGCGAATGCCGTGAACTGCTTCGAGGTCGATCCGATATTCGTGGGTGTCGTCGCGAGGAACGGCACGTTGTACGCGAGGTTCGCCATGCCGTAGCCCTTCGCGAACAGCGTCCGACGACCGCGCCAGACGGCCACAGCGGCACCGGGGCCGTCGGTGCGGTCGTAGGGCGCGAGCAGCTGCGCCGCGAACGTGCGCGGGTCCTTCGACAAGACGTCACGCGCCGTCAACGTTATCGAGAAGTCGCCGACGGCGGAGTCCACCGGAATGACCTCGATCTGATGCAGCCCCTTCTCGCCAATCTCGACTTGTAGGCGCTCCAGCCCGCGCGGGCTCGCATTCACGGCGCGCAGCAGGCGACCGCGCGGCGTGAGCACGCGGACCATCGCATTCGCGCTGATCTGGTCAACGATCACGCGGACCATGACATTGGAGTCGGCGTCGAACCGGTATCGTGCGGTGTCTCCGCGGGCGAGTGTAGCGCGGAGGGGTCGGCCGACGCTGAGCGTGGCCGGCTGAGCCACGAGATCGGTCGCGCCGCTGAGGAGCGCGCCAATCAAGGCTACGCGATACGTGAGATGCATGAAGGGGCCTCGTGACAAGGAATGTCGCTCGGCCCCAATAATACGATCCCCAATACGATCACCGCGACCACCCCGTCATTCCCGACGGCCCTCAGCCAGGCACTGCATGGACTTCGATATCACGCACGGCAGCGCGATCCTCGCCCGCACGCCGGCCACGTTGCACGCGTTGCTTGACGGTCTCGATAGCGCATGGACGTCTGCCACCGAAGGCCCCGACACGTGGAGTGCGTACGACATCGTCGGGCACCTGCTGCATGGCGAGCGCACCGACTGGATTCCGCGGGCGCAGCTGATTCTGGCGCAGGGTGACACCCGTCGGTTCGCGCCGTTCGATCGCTTCGCGCAGTTCGAGGCCAGTCAGGGGCGCTCGCTGGAGGAGCTGCTGCGCGAGTTCACGGCGCACCGTGCGGCCAGTCTCGACACACTGCAGGGCTGGCACTTGTCCGACAGCCAACTCGCGCTGCGCGGTGAGCATCCGGCCTTCGGCGACGTCACGCTGCGTCAGTTGCTCGCCACCTGGGTGGCGCATGACCTCGGACACCTCGCGCAGATTGCGCGCGTCATGGCCAAGCAATATCGCGCCGCGGTGGGACCGTGGCGCGAATACCTCCCCATTCTCGACCGGTAAGGCGGAAAACGCTGACCGCGGCTACAGCAGCTTGCGTAGCACGTCGTCGTCGAGGCGGTGTCCACCACCGAAGGTGAACTCCTCCACGGCGATGCCCATCGCGTCGATGCGCTTGCGCAGCGTGCGACGGAACGAATCGGTCGCGAACTTGTCCTTGTCCCCCACGACGACCTGCACCACCGTGCCGTTCCATGCGGCCTTCATGGCGTCGTCCGACACATCGTGCGCCAGTCCGCCCGCCCACAACACGTGCGTCGCCACGTCGGCTCCCTCCTCAGGCACACCCCGATCGGCCACATCAGCCACCCAGCGCATGCTCATCGCGACGCCCTGCGAAAAGCCGAGAACCTTGATGGCCGGCACGTCACCGCGCGCTTCGAGAATCGCGTCGACTTCCTGACCGACGACCGCATGCAGCATGCCCAGCGCGTCGCGCAGGTCGTCTTCACGATCGTCGCGCGTGAGCCAGGTGGCACCGGTGCGCGCGAGATGCTTGCCGTCAGCCCGCGGCAGCTCCAGGTAGAACCGCGACAGCCCTTCGGGGGCGATCACCCGCGTCGCCTTCGGGACTTGCCGGGCGAACGTGGTCAGGAACTCGCTGGCCAGCTGGCCGTAGCCGTGAAACACCACCCACAACGTGGTGGTGTCGGCCGGCTCGGCGCCAGCGGTGGCGTACCGGGCCGTGCGCTCTACGGCGATCTTGTGAATAGTGATCGCCGCGGCGGCGTCACGAGTCGCGTCTTGGAATTCAGTCATCGTGTCTGAAGTCTAGTCCACCGCCCCCTTTCGCGCGCCTACGCATGTCTCAGCTCGAACTCGTTGCACTGCTGGTGCGAGAGTATGACCCGGCTATCCGGTTCTTCGTGGACGTTCTGCAGTTCGAGCTGGTCGAGGATGTCCCCTCGCTGACCAACGACGGCCGCGCCAAGCGATGGGTGGTCGTGCGCCCCGCCGGCGCAGTCACCGGCATCCTGCTGGCGCAGGCCGACGGCGAACGGCAAGTCGCCGGTGTGGGCGAGCAGTTCGCTGGCCGGGTCGGCTTCTTCCTACGCGTCGAGGATTTCGACGGCAGCTACGCGCGGCTGGTCGCCGCCAACGTCACGTTCCTCAGCGCGCCTCGCGTCGAGGCCTACGGTACCGTGGCCGTATTCGTGGACTGCGAAGGCAATCGATGGGACCTGCTCGGTCCGGCATATATCGTGGCCCCGGATCATCCGCCGGCCAAGTAAGCCACCTACTTGTTGGCGTCGAGCAGCTTCTTCCGCTCCAGCCAGCTTTGTCCGTCGGTGATCCACGCCGCCGGCGGTTCACCCTTCAGGTAGTGGGCGAACCACTGGAGAATGCGCCGCTCGTAATCCACCGCATTCTCCTTCTTGCCCAGTCCGTGCCCTTCTCCCGGGTACAGCAGCATCACGGCGTGCTTGCCGGCGCGCCTCGCGTAGTTGTACAGCTCCACGCCCTGACGCATGTCCACGGTGGGATCCTCGCCGCCGATCTCGATCAGCAGCGACTTGGCGCGCATCTCGTGAATCTTGGTAATCGGCGAGTTGCGCGTCATCGCGGCCACATCCTCCCACGGCGCCACCTGCATGCGGAACTGCCCCGTCTCCCAGTGATCGAACTCGGGCACCGAACTCCAGTGCATCTGTCCCGCAAAGCTCACCATGTCGGAGATGCCGGCGCCCATCACGGCCGTGGCGAACAGCGAGCTGTGCGTGGCCAGGAACGCCGCTTCATAGCCACCCTGCGAATGTCCGGCATGACCCACACGGGCGGGATCTACCAGTCCGCGCGCGAGCACGCTGCGCACCGCCGGTTCGACGGAGTGCAGCACCGAAATGCCGGGCTCACGCGGACGGAACACGATGTCGGGCATCAGCACGAAGTAGCCCTGCTGCGTGAACACGTTCGCGTTGTAGTAGTCGTTCTCGCGCGGCACGATGTAGCGATGCAATCCCTGCGTGAGTAGCTCATACGTGTACACGATCATCGGATACTTCTTGCCGGGCACATAGTTCGCCGGGTAGTACAGAATCGCCTGCAGCGGTTTGCCGATGCTGCTGGTGAAGTTCATCAGCTCGGCCTTGCCCCACGCGAAGTCACGCTGAAAGCTGTTCGTGTTCGACATCGCCTTGGCATTGGCTAAGTCACCGGCCGCCACGTACACGTTGGGCGATTCGTCGAAGCGTTGACGCGTGTACAGGTACGTGTCGCTGCTGTCCGCCTTCGCTAACGCGGCGAATTGCGCATCCCCAAGCGCGAGCGTCGTCACCGTACCGTTGGCGAGCCGTGCGTAGCCGCTCTGCTTGCTGCGCTTGCCGTACAGCGACAGATACACCGGCTTCGACACGTCCACCGCGCGGTCGGCCGCCGACCCACCGAAGCCGACGAACGACACCACGCGATGCTCGAGACCGTCGCGCGCCCCGTTGGTGAGGGCGCGACCGCCCGAGCCGTCGAGGGCCAACGCCCACACATCGTACGCACTATTCACCAGCAACGTCTTGCCATCCTTCGACCAGAGCGGCGTGCCGATGGGCGGCAGCACATCCATGGGATGGTCGTCTTCGCGATCCACGAAGTCCACGCGGCCACCGGCCAGGCGCGCCGTGAGATTGGTGCGCGCGCCGCTCGCCACGTCCACCGCCCAATAGTCGCGTCCATCAAACCAGACATGCCGACGACCGGTGGGATCACCACCGAAGGAGTAGCGGATCTTCGTGAGCAGTTTCGTGCGCGCGCCCGTAGCCAGATCGACCGTGTAGATATCCAGGTCGCGACGCCCGAACATCTGTCCGAAGGGATAGGGGGTGCGATCAGTCTCGGTCGCGAACCGATCGCCCTCGAGCACGGTAGTCTGCTCCGCGATATTCGTGCTCAACGCCTTCACACTCGGCGCGTCGAGTAGCCAGCTCGCGAGCAGCGTGCTGCGCAGATCGCGCTGTTCGCTCGAGCGCTGTTCGGGAATCACGTGCACATCCTTCGGATGCCAGATCTCGACGTCGGAGACTTTCTCGTCAGTCTTCTTCGGTAGCGCCGCCACCGGCTCGCGCGTGCGCAGTCCCACGTACAGCGTGCGACCATCCTTCGACCACGATGGCCGACGATAGTCGGCAATGCGAAAACCCGCGGGCACCGCGTGAGCCACATTCGCGTCGAGCACGCGCGGTGCCGCGGCGTCCGCACGGCCGACGTCGCGCCACGCGAGAATCGTATGCGCCGTATCGGCAAACTCTTTTGCCGATACCGAGCGCAGCGCGGCCAGATCATGGCTGTTTGCGCGCCAGGATAGACCGCGATACACCGACGAGGACGCCTCGAGCACGTGCACGGCACCGATGCGTCCGTCGTACAACTGCACCGCATTGCCGGCACTGCCCGTCGCCGCGCCGTCGACCATGATCGCGAACGCCAGCTGCGCGCCTACTCCCGACCATGCCTGCTCGGTCACGTTGTTCAGCACCAGGCGCGTGCCGGACGCCAGCGACAACACCATCACGTCGGAGCTCTTCTTGCCTTCCGCGGCGTACTTGGTGACCGCGACGAACTGTCCGTCGGCGCTGAACGCGAACGCGCTGGCGTCGGGAATGCCGATCGTATCGCCGGTGTCCAGATTGCGCGCGCCGAACGCGGTGCGCACCGGTTTCTTTTCTTTGACGAGACGGTCACGTTCCTTGGGTGCCACACCGATCAGATACGCCACCCACTGCGACGTCGCAGCGAACTGGGACTGCACGCCGTACGGGACGACGATCGTCGTGTCGCGCGTGCCACCGCGAAGCCGCAGCTCATTCTCCTCGTTCACCCGATTCACACCATAGGCCAGCCAGCGACCGCTCGGTGCCAATCGGGCCGCCGTCAGCGACTCCCACGTGCCGTAGTCCTGCGCGGTGAGCGTCGGCTTGCCCTGAGCCATCGCTGGAAAGGCGAAGCCGACGGGAAGCACGAGGGCGGCGAACCATTGAGCGGCAAACCGAGTGGTCATCTGGAAGTTCTGGGGAGCGAGACGGTCGGGCTGATCGCCCGATGCTACGATGACACGCGAGAGCGCACAATGGTTCAGGCGTATACAATGGACAGCAGAATAGGACCGACGGTCCGAACTCACTTTCTAACGGTCTAAACACGTATTTCTCGCTTGACACCGCATCGCCCCGCTTCGAATACTTCGCGGATCCAAAGTGCCTTCGCGTTCGTTTCTGAGTGTGCCGCCCTCCTGCACGCTCCCGGCGGCCGCCTTTGGACATGACACGTGGCAACGGAGTAGCGGTATGGCGGCGAATCAGACCTCAGAACACAACACGGGCAATGCGTACGGCCGCGATCAGCGAGCGGCCACGCCGTTGATGACGCTCACCTACCGCAGTCGCGCGACATCACCGCTTTCCGAAACGCAGCTCGGCGACTTGCAGCACAATGCCGCGGCGCGTAATCGCGCCGAAGGGATCACCGGCATGATGGTCTACAACGATGACCGCTTCTTTCAGTGGCTCGAGGGGCCGCCGGCGAGCATCGCCCGCATCTGGTCGTCCATCAGCCGCGACCCGCGACACGCCGACATCGAAGCGATCTCGGTGCACACCGCCCCCACGCGGTTGTTCGCGAACTGGAGCCTGAAGCTCGCCACCGGTCAGGCGGATCCCTTCGTCAGCGAAGTCACCGCCGCCGCCGTGTCGTCCAGCAACGCGGCAGCCGAGCGATTGGCCGCCCTCGCGATTGCGACCGAACCAACGGAAGCCCGCCTGCTGCTGAACGCCGCCTACGCCGAGTTTTGCTCGATACCGGTGCTCATTGAGCTGCTCATCGAACCCGCCGCGCGCTGCCTCGGCGATTTATGGGCCGACGACAACTGCGGAGAATACGAAGTCACGCTCGGACTGTGCCGCCTGCAGACGTTCCTGCGCGAAGTCGCCGCCGACAGCGTACAGCAACACATCGAGCATCCGCTGGTGGTGCTCGTCGCCCCGTTGCCCGGGGAGATCCATATGCTCGGCGCCACGCTCGACGCTGAAGCGCTCTGGCAGGCCGGCCACGACACCCGTATCCGCTTTCCGTCCACGGAGCAGGCCCTCGAGCACATCGTGGCGACGAATTGGTTCGACGCCGTCGATCTGTCGCTCAGCCCTGCGTTCAGCCGCGAGCATCGCATCGACCGCATGAGTCACATCATCGACTCGGTACGCCGGGCCTCGAAGAACCCGGCGCTCGTGGTGATCGCCGGTGGACGCGCATTCTACGATCGCACCGCGTCGAGCGCCGATGTGCACTCCGATGGCAGCTCGACGTCGGCGGCGCATTTGTCCGCCGACATCGCCCGCGCCCGCGGCGAACACGTCTAGAAACGCGTCAACACGCGTCAACACGCGTCGTCGGCGTCAGCGCAGACGGTACAGCGCCGCATCGGGATCAGCGACCCCCTGCAAGGCGGCTGCGATCACTTGAGACGCGATCATGCTGTAGGTGATCCCGTTGCCACCGAATCCCGCCACCACCCATGTGTGTCGCGTGCCGGGCAGTCGGTCGATCAGCGGCAACGCCGTCGTAGATTCACCGAACGCCCCACCCCACGCGTGACTCACGCGGAATCGGGTGTCTGGCATCAGCGCGTGCACGTCGCGTTGTATCGCGCGTGTTTTCGCCGCCAATCGACGCGCGACGGTGTAGGCGCTCGCAGCGTCCTCGTCACGACCCCCGGCGATCAGTCTGCCGTCGGCGGTCGTGCGCAGGTACAGATACGGATCTGATGCTTCCCACACCACCGTGTGGGCGAGCCACGACGGGAATGCGGCGTTCGGCGCACTCGCCACCGCCCACGTGGAGTGGATGCGATGATCTCGCCTGGGTACCAGTGTGGGGACCTCGTAGCCCGTGCAGAACACGACTTGATTGGCGTACACGCGCGGTCCGTTCGACGTGGCCAGTTCGACGCCGTGCGCGCCGCTGTCCACACCGGTCACGTTCACGCCGGACAGGATGCGCCCGCCCCGCGCCACGATGCGTCGGAGCAGTGCGGCGGTGAGCTGCGCGGGATCGGCGGTCGCCGAACCCGGACTCACAATGGCACCGGTACGCGAGATGCCATAGCGCGCCCGCAGCGTGGCGGCAGAGAGAAACGCGCCCGGCACGCCCGCCTTCTCCCGCGCCTCGACCTCGGCGGCAAGTGCCCGCGCACCGTAGGCATCGCCAGCCAGGTACAGACTGTCGCGCGCACCGAACGCGCAGCGAATTCGCGCCCGATGCACGAGGCCGCCCAGGTCTCGCACGGCGCGCACCGAACGGCGATACGCGCGCGACGCGGCAGACCACCCGATGGTGCGTGCCAAACGATGGAGCGGCAAGTCGATCTCGAACTGCAGCAACGCGGTCGAGGCCAGCGTGCTGCCCATCATTGGCGGTCGTCGATCCACCATCGTGACGGCACGTCCCGCGTTGATCAACGCGTGCGCCACCAGCGCGCCGCTGATGCCGGTACCGACCACCACGACATCGTCGATGATCTCCCGAACGACACCGGGATCGATCAGCGTATGCCGCACGGCGGTGCCCGACGAATCGGCCCAGAGCGAGCGCCCGCGTCGGAGGCGACGGTGGGCGGTGGCCGAACCCGCGCTATCCACCGACCACCGATCCCAGCACACTGATCAGCAAGGCCACGACCGACGTGTTGAACACCCACGCAATCACGCCGTGCATCAGCGCCGTGCGACGGATGCGCCGACCGCGAATCGCTACGTCCGACGTCTGCGCCGTCATGCCGACGACAAACGCGAAGTAGGCAAAGTCGAGATAGTCCGGCAGCCCCTCGGTACCTGGAAAGTCCAGGGGACCGTTCTCAGCCAACGCCGTGGGCGATGCGTCGTGATACAGATGCGCATAACGCAAGGTGAACACGGTGTGAATCAACGTCCATGCCAGTGCCACGGCGGAGAGTGACAGCAGAATGGCCTGGGTGCGCGCACCGCCGACCGCGCCGGCGCTCGCCTTCAACAGCAGCAGTACCGCGAGCAGCGAGGCGCCGGCGCCCATCAGCACCAGCACCAGCGACGCGGCACGGCTCGGGTCTTCGCGTTTGGCGGACGCGTGAATCTGCGCTGGTCGGAGCGTGAGGATGGTGTACCAGGTGAACAGCAACGCCGTACCCGCGAAGCCATCCCACGCCGCCACGGCGCGGATCTCCATGGCGAAGCGGGCCGGCAGCAGCATGAGTATGAGCACGCTGACGGCCAGCGACCAGGCGAGGCGCGTGCCCGCCCGCAAGTGGGCGAGCCGGTCTCGGAGTCCGGATCCAACTATCGACACGTCGTACACCTGGGGCTCCTCTCTGCTCGAACCGTCGTCCTGCGGTGGTCTCACCTCGCGCTATGCCGAACCGCAGCGCAATTTTTCTGCCGCCAGCCCCGATGACTTCCTTCCCTGCGGAGTGACGTGCGATGTCGAACACCGATGTCGGTAAACGCGTGCTGTGGCATGGCATGCTACTCGTCTTGCTTGGCCTGCTCACGGGTCTGGCGGTCCCGGTCCTCACCAACCCGCGCATGGGCCTGTCGGCACATCTCGAGGGCGTCATGAACGGGGTGCTGCTCGCCGTGCTCGGACTCGCGTGGCCGCGACTCGTGCTGACCGATGCCCAGCGCGGTGCCCTCGCCTGGTTCGCCCTGTACGGAACCTACGGCAATTGGGCGTTCACGTTGCTGGGCGCCGTATTGGGCACCAACAAGAACACGCCGATCGCTGGTGCCGGCTACGGGGCGGCGGCGTGGCGGGAGCAGCTCGTCGAAGTCGGTCTCGTGTCGCTGTCGCTTTCGATCATCGCCGCGATCGCGCTGGCCGTGTGGGGGCTGCGCCACCGCCGCGACGATTACCGCTCCTGACGGACCTGCCGCAACATCGTGTTCGCGTCGATCAGCGTCTCCACCTGCAGCAACCGTCGTGACTCCTTGCCAATCCACACCACCGATTCGCGCTTCGGCGCCAAGGTGAAGATCACGACGTGCGCCTCTTCGCCGAGCACCGTGGCACTACCGGTGACCTCGATGCGATACTCGCGCAGTCCACTATCGGTATCGTATACGCGGAAACGCGCCGCGTAGCCCCTCTCGAGCGGCAGCGAGCGCACGACCAGGTCCCAGTTCCCCGAGTCGAAGGGGGCGATGGCCAAGGTGGTGTCGATCGGCAGCGACGGCACATCCACCGGGCCGATCGACCCCTTCACGCGCTTGCCGCTGAAGTCCAGCGAGATCAATCGCGACGACGACACGTTGCGATGACGACGTGGTGCCAGTGTGCGCGCATCAGTCACAGTGGAGTCGATCAGCGGCGCGCGACCCGGCGATACGGTGAGCACGCGATGAATCACCGGCACGTCGCCTCGCATCTCGAGCTTTACCACGTCCACGGCGGTGCCCAGCGTCTGCTGCTGCTCGCCACGATACGCGATCAGCGAGTACTGCACCGAGTCGGCCGTGATACGCGTGCCGCGCAGCGTGGAATCCCCCGGAGTAATCAAGACAGCCTGAATAGTTGGGGCCGGTGGCGCCTGCTGTGCCTCGAGTGGAGCGTTATGCACCGTCGTCAGCGATCCCCACACGAAGGCGGCCGCCATCGTCTGCAGCATCGAGCGGGTTCGCGTCAGGAGGCGAGGCATTCTCAAAGCTACCATCCGCTGGCGCCACAGCTCAAAGCCCACAATCCACCTACTGATAAACCAGTTGACATTTCTCCCCATCAACCCGATACTACTGCTTAACTAGTACTGACTTCCCCGTAACAATCCCTTCATGACCGATGCCCACTTCCCTCACCGCGAACGTGCAACCAGTTCATCCCTGTGAACGTCGTATTGGGCATGAGATTTACTCCCCTGAATGTGGCAGCGATGCTATTGCTCGCTGCCGGCACCCTGCCAGCCCAGAGCGCCGACATCGTGCGCGGTCGCGTCCTCGACGACTCCAGCCGCGCCCTCGTGGGCGCCTCCGTCGTCATCACGCGTGGTCCCGACCGCCTGGTGCAGAGTACCGTCACCGACTCCGCGGGTCGCTACAGCAGCCGCTTCGAACAAGGAACCGGCGACTATCTCGTGAACGTGTCGTCGCTCGGCTTCCGGACCGCTCGTCGACGCATCCAGCGACTCGGCAGCGAACGCGAACTGGTAGCGGATTTCACCATGGGGCGCGATCTGGCCATGCTGGCCGCGGTGAAGGTGACTGCCGCCAAGCCGGTGCGTGCCAGCGCGACCATTGCATCGCCGTATCAGGCAGAAACGGGCGCCAGCGAGCAGTGGGCCAACGGGGTGGCCGGACGCGTCAGCATCAATGCCGCCGGCGATCTGGGGGCGATGGCCGGCACGATCCCCGGTGTCACCCTCACCGCCGGTGGACCAACGATGCTCGGCTCCGGCGTCGGGTCGAATCTGACCACGCTGAACGGCATGGCGATCCCCGGCGGCTCGCTGCCCCGGGCCGCACGCACCGAAATGCGCGTGACCGGCGCGACCTTCGACCCCACTCGCGGTGGATTCGCCGGCGCTAATATCGATGTACGACTCGGTGCGGGCTCGCGCGATTTCCAGAACCGCAACGCGTTTCTCACGCTCAACGCGCCGCAGCTGCAGCTCACCGACAATGTGGGTCGCTCACTCGGTCTCGTGAACGGCGGATTTCGCGGCAGTGTCGGCGCCGACGGCGAAGCGATCACCCGCGTGCTCACGTACAACATCGCGCTCGACGTGGGCCGCACGGTGAGCGATCCCTCCACGTTGCTGGGTGGGAATGCCGATGCCCTGAAACGCGCCGGTCTCTCGCCCGATTCGGCGCTGCGCGTACAACAGGTAGCCAACGCCGTTGGCCTGCCGTTGTCACGCGGCGGTATTCCCACCGCACGTCAGCAGGACAACATCACCTGGCTCGGTCGCATCGATGACATCCGCGATTCGCTCCGCACGCTCACGCTCACCACGTACGCCTCGACAGCCAAGGAAGGGGCGCTGGCCTTCGGTCCATTAGTGGCGCCGGCGGCCGGCGGCAAGCAGCAACAACGCACGATCGGCGCGCAGTTCCTGCACAGCCAGTTCATGGGCGCCGGCTATCGCACGCTGATGCAGAACCGCCTCGCCATCAGCTCTGTGCGCGAACAAACGTCGCCGTATGTGCGTCTTCCCGGTGCCACCGTACTCGCGCGCTCGAGTTCCGATGCGGCCACCAGCGACGTCGTGGCGCTCTCGCTGGGCGGCAATCCGTTCCTTGCCGTCGACGATCGCAAGTGGACGCTGGAAGGCTCCAACGAAATGGTGTGGAATGCGCAGGGCACGAGGCACCGTTTCAAGACACAGGCGTGGGGACGCGTGGACGGCCTGCAGCAGGACGGACTGCCCAATGCGCTCGGCCAGTACACGTTCAACTCGTTGGCGGATTTTGCCGGCAATCGACCGTCGTCCTACACGCGCACGCTGGCCCAGCCCACCCGCAGTGCGACAACGTACAACGGCGCGGTGGCCGTGGCGCACCAGTGGAACCCCACGCGCTACTTCAGCATGCTGTATGGCGCGCGCGTGGAGATGAATGCGTTCGGTGATGCGCCGCCTACGAACAGCGCGCTCGAGCAGGCCCTTGGCGTGACCACCGGCCTCGCACCGGCGCGCGTGCACCTCTCGCCGCGCGTGGGCTTCTCGTACACCTACTCGCGCGCCAAGGACAATGGCAACGGGACCAACATGAGCCCGATGGGTGTGTTCTACCGGCAGAGTCTCGGCTTCATTCGCGGCGGTATCGGCGAGTTCCGCGACCTGTACAAGCCGAGCATGTTGGCCGATGCCGTAGCCGGCGCCGGCATTGCCGGCAGTACGCTTTCGCTGTCGTGCGTGGGCGCGCCGATTCCCGTGCCCGATTGGGAGGCGCTGTCGAACGGCGCTGCCACACTGCCGAGCGCCTGTGCCGACGGCTCGGGTGCGCTTTCCGAGCGTGCGCCGAGCGTGACGTTGGTGGACCGCGGGTTCGATGTGCCGCGCAGCTGGCGCGCGTCGTTGAACTGGGCCACCAACATCCGGAAGGTCATGGTGAAAGTGGACGCGCTCGGCTCGTATGATCTGTCGCAGCCCAGCACCCTCGACGCCAACTTCGCCGGCGTGTCGCGTTTCACGCTGCCGGGCGAGAGCAATCGCCCGGTGTTCGTGAGCACCGGGGCGATCGACGCGAATACCGGCTCGGTGTCGGCGAGTGAGTCGCGCGTCAGCAACGCGTTCGGACGGGTGGCGCTGCGCACCAGCGATCTGCGCGGCTACGGCGGACAGATCACCGGCACGATCGCCCCCGACGTGTTCCGCTTCCGGCCGCGTGTGCAGTTCTACACGTCGGCGTCGTACACGCTGCAGCAGGTACGTCAGCAGTATCGCGGCTTTGACGGCGGTGGTTTCGGTGACCCTCGCACAACGGAATGGGGCACCGGCCCCAATGATGCACGGCATGCGGTCGTGGTGCAGGGCGGCATCGGACTCCCCAAGATCGGTACGATCACGCTTTTCGGTCGCGTGCAGTCGGGATTGCCATTCACCCCGATCGTGCGCGGCGACATCAACGGCGATGGACGCGCCAACGACCGCGCCTTCGTGCCCAATCCCGCCACCGAGAGTGATGCCACCACCGCCGCGCAGATGCGTGCGCTCCTGTCGGCCGCTCCCGCCAACGTGCGCGAATGTCTCGAAGCGCAGCAGGGCGCCGTGGCCGGCCGGATGAGCTGCCGCGGGTCGTGGACACAGCAGTTGAATATGCAGATTCAGCCGCGCATCAACTGGCGTCCGTCGGGCCGTCGTATCACCGCCAACATCGTGCTGGAGAATCCGCTGGCCGGACTCGATCAAGCGTTGCACGGCGAGAGCGGGCTGCGCGGCTGGGGCACGCGCGCCATGCCTGATCCGGTGCTGTTGCTGCCCAAGGGCTTCAACGCCGCCACGCAGCAGTTCCTCTATGACGTGAATCCGCGATTCGGTGACACCCGCGCCTTCCGCACGCTATCGCGGCAGCCGTTCCGCGTCACGCTCGACTTCTCGGTCGATCTGTCGGTGCCATACGACATGCAGCAACTGCGCCGGGCACTGGAGCCGGTGCGTGTGGCGAAGAACACGTGGCAGCGTCGCAGTACCGATTCGATCGCGGCGCTGTATCTGCGCAACACGTCGAACGTGCATCGCATGATCCTCGGCGAGAGCGACTCGCTGTTTCTCACCAAGCCGCAGATCAACGCGTTGCTGACGGCCGATTCGCTCTTCTCGGCCAAGGTGCGCACGATCTACAAGGCACTGGGCGACTTCCTGGCCGTGCAGCCCGAGGGCGCGGCAGGCAAAGCGGCCCTCGACAGCGTGCAGGCCACGACCAAGCTGTACTGGCCAATCTTCTGGGCGCAGGTCGACATCATGGACACGATCGTCACGCCGCAGCAGAAGGCGCTGCTGCCCTTCCTGCAGCGCATGAGTGAGGTATCCGCCGAAGATCGTAAGAACTCGCAGTGGCAGTTCGGCAACCCAGTGCCGCTGGTGCACAATCGCCCGCGCGTGGCGGGTGAGGCGAACGGACCGACGCAGATGCAGATCGACCGGGGTGGCCCTTAGCGACGCGCCCCCGTCCAGATGACAATGCTACCGCACGTGCTCGTACCGACCGAGAATTCAAATGGCCGCGTGACGGCACTGACGTACACCTCGATGGCGCGGATATCCATCGGCGACACGTAGTCGTTGACACTATCCTGACCATCTGGATTGGGAATGCGGACGCCGTCGATAAAGACCGTCGGCACACAGCGGCCGCGGAAGTCTCCGCGAAGGAGCACGCGATCGCCACCAGCTCCAGGGACCAGGTACACTCCGGGCATCATGGCGAATAGATCCGACGCCTGCGAGTCGAAGCGCTTGTTGAGCTCCTCTGGGCCCAGGAATTTGCCGAGGGTGCTTCGACGCCGCGCTTCGAATCCGGCCATAGCTGGACCAAGGAGGCGCAAACGTTGCGCACGAACTTGTACGGTGTCGAGCATAAGCAGCCGCTCGAGACGCGTATTCGCGGTCAACGTCGCATCAGTGCGAAGTTCAACAATCTCGCGTGACGGCTGGTATCCAATCGCGGTGGTTTCAAGCAGGTAGCTGCCCGTAGGCAAACCACTCAACGCGAATCGTCCGTCGCTCGCACTACGCGTCTCGAGTCCGGTGCCCCACATCACGCGGGCGTTGGCCAGTAGCTGATTGCCTGCACCGCCAGTAGTGGCAAGCGCGACCCCTTCGATGCGAGCCGTCCCTCGAACAACCTCAATGTTCATCGTGTCGAGGGTGTCGAGCGCTGCAGTGCCGGATATCGGGAACGCCGAGATGGTCATCGTGGTGCGGTGCGCTTGCCCGATCAATAAGTCGAGTTGCCCAATTCCGTGCGCTGGCAACGCAAAATCGAGGACGCCGGTGGAGTCCGCACCTACCCACGCCCGCACCCTCAACATTCCGCCCGAGGGAACACCACACGCCACAAAGCGACCGTTGGGCGCGGACTCCACGTGAACGGCGTCGAGCGACCGCTCGATTCGCGCGTTCCTCACGGTGAACTCGACCCATTGGATACGCACGGTTCCCGGCGTGTTGTCTTCGAAGCCAGGCGTGCGACGCAGTACTCCATGGACATAGCCGGACGAATCGGCCGCCACGGCTGGTCCACACACGCGTGAGACCAGCGCGTGTCCCGAGGGCACCGCTAACGAGGCGCGGCTTGTGCTGTTCGCCTTGACCTCCACCAACACCCCGAGCTGATCGACGGCGATCGAGTCAAGCCAAGGGTGTCGGGCGCCCACTATCCACACCCCCGGCTCGAGACTGTCAACGCTGAACCGCCCCAGACGATCGGTTGCCGCCGCGCGGGTCCTACCGCGATCGCGCTCATTGACGAGTTGAATCGTCGCCAGCGCCAGCGGCCGCGCCCGCACACTGTCGTAGACAACGCCGCGAAGGTTGCCCAGCGCCGGCGACTGCCCGCCAACACCGTGCATCGGCGACGCACACAGCATCGCCAGCCACACCCATCGCATCGCATTCACCCCACTACGATGCAGCGCATACGCAAACGGCGCCACCTCACCAGAGGTAACGCCGCTTCCGCCAGTCTCACCCACGTTCGCCACCCATAGCTTCCCGTGCCGTTCACACGGTTCCCACCGCGCTCCTAGTAGCGGTAGTGCTCCGACTTGAACGGGCCCATCGGACTCACGCCGAGGTAGTCGGCCTGCTCCGTGTTCAGCGTGGTCAGCTTCACGCCAAGCTTGGCGAGGTGCAGTCGCGCCACCTTCTCGTCGAGATGCTTCGGCAGCACGAACACCGTCTTGCCGTACTTCTCGGCGTTGGCGTGCAGTTCGAGCTGCGCCAGCACCTGGTTCGTGAAGCTCGCCGACATCACGAAGCTCGGGTGGCCCGTCGCGCAGCCAAGATTCATCAAACGGCCTTCGGCGAGGATCAGAATCGAACGGCCGTTCGGCAGCACGAACTCGTCATACTGCGGCTTGATATTGATGCGCTTCATGCCTTCGACCTTCTTGAGACCGGCCATGTCGATCTCGTTGTCGAAGTGGCCGATGTTCGCCACGATCGCCTTGTCCTTCATCCGGCCCATGTGCTCGACCGTGATCACGTTCTTGTTGCCCGTAGCCGAGATGAAGATGTCCGCTTCGTCCACGATGTCTTCGAGCGTCGTCACCTGATAGCCTTCGAGCGCCGCCTGCAACGCGCAGATGGGATCGATTTCGGTGAAGATGACGCGCGCGCCCTGTCCCTTGAGCGCCTGCGCGCAGCCCTTACCCACATCGCCGTACCCCATGACCACGGCGATCTTGCCGGCGAGCATAACGTCGGTCGCGCGGTTCAGACCATCGATGATCGAGTGGCGGCAGCCGTACAAGTTGTCGAACTTGGACTTCGTCACGGCGTCGTTCACGTTGATGGCCGGGAAGGCCAGCGTGCCGGCGCGCTCCATCTCGTACAGACGCATCACGCCCGTGGTGGTCTCCTCGCTCACACCACGAATGCCGGCCAATACCTTCGTCCAACGGCCCGGATTCTTCGCCTGCTCGGCGCGCAGCAGATCCAGAATCACTCCCCACTCTTCCGGCTCGTTGTCGCTGTCGAAGCCCGGGATCACGCCGCTCTTCTCGTACTCGGTGCCCTTGTGCACGAGCAGCGTGGCGTCGCCACCATCATCAAGCAACAGGTTCGGGCCCGTGCCGTCGCTCCACATCAGCGCCTGCTCGGTGCACCACCAGTATTCCTCGAGCGTCTCACCCTTCCACGCAAACACCGGCGTACCCTTGGGCTGCTCCACCGTGCCGTGCGGGCCGACGGCCACGGCGGCCGCCGCATGATCCTGCGTGCTGAAGATGTTGCACGACACCCAGCGCACGTCGGCGCCGAGTTCGACCAGCGTTTCGATGAGTACCGCCGTCTGCACGGTCATGTGCAGCGAACCCATGATCTTCGCACCCTTGAGCGGATGCTTACCGGCATACTCGGCGCGCAGCGCCATGAGGCCCGGCATTTCGAATTCTGCGAGACGGATTTCCTTGCGTCCCCACTCGGCGAGCGCGAGATCACGCACGGCGAAGGTGGGACGATCAAGCGACGCCAGTGGCGCAGCACCCTGTTCAGTGACGACGACGGTAGACATTTACGGATGAATCCTGAGGGAAGAGTCGGAACGGGAACCCACAGCGCAGCGCGCCGTGGCGGAGAACAACGCGGGGCCGGTGGCATCGGGATCCACCGGTAACGGGACATAACGAACATTCGCGAAGCCGGCGTCGTGCAGCCACGACGTCAGTTCGAGCTGGTCAAATCCAAGCCACACGTGACCCATCTGCTCGCGATAGCGCTCTTGCGCATGCGGGCGCATATCGGCGATGAGCAGGCGTCCGTTGGGGCGCAACACGCGTCGCACATCGCGCAGCGCACGCTGCGGATCGGCGACATGGTGCAGCACCAACATCAGCACGGCCGCATCGAGTGAGGCATTGCCCAGTGGTAGCGATTCGAGCGTGCCTTCGCTGAGCGTCACGTTGCTGTACGCGGCCAGGCGCGACGAGGCCGCCGACAACATGGCCGGTGAGGCATCGATGGCGTGCACGTGCGTCACGTGTGGGGCCAGCGCGGCGGCGAGCGCGCCGGTGCCGCAGCCCAGATCGCCGATGATCAGGGAGTCGTCGAGCAACGCGAGCGCGGCGCTCACGTCCGCGCGCGCCCCGAACATGTCGTTCCGCAGCGCATCCCATTCCGCGCTGGCGGTGGCGAAGAACGCCTGCGTGCCGGCCCGACGGGCCGAGATCACGGCGTCAATGCGCGCCGCGTCCTGCAGTGCCGCGGGCGTGCTGCCGAGCGCCGACCGCACGATGTCCCAGAGGGCCCGCATGTCGGCGTTGAGCTGCGGATTCCGCCGATACCAGCGGCTCGACCCTTCCGCCCGCGACGCGATCCAGTCTTCGTCGGCCAGAATCTTGAGGTGCCGACTCACAGTGCTCTGCGGCAGCTGCAGCGCGGTCGCCAAATCGCCGACGGTGAGCTCCTGTCGCTCCAACGCCGAAAGCAGCCGACACCGGGTGGCGTCGGCGAGCTCGACCATACGGTCGTGGATGGCAAGGCGTGGCGAGGTCATGTATTTATATATATCCGGGTATCCGGATGAAAGGATAGCACCGAAGGCGTGCTGCGTCAATCGGGATGTCGGCAGGTCAGGGATTTGCCCCTCCCGTGGGCCGGGATCGGTGCTACCATTGCCTCAAATGCTTGATCTTCCTCTCGCTCTGGACCTGTTGGTTTCGGCTCTGGTCGGACTGGCGGTGGGCGTCGAGCGGGAATGGTCGGGACACACGACCGGCCCCGACGGCCGCTTTGCCGGCATCCGCACGTTCACGTTGCTCGGGGTGATCGGCGGCTTTGGTGGCTGGTTTTTCCGGGACAGCCATCCGGCGCTGGGCGCCGTCATTATCGGTGGCGGCGTGCTCTTTCCGGTCGCGGCATACGCCGCGACCCTCCGCCGCCCGGGGACCACCACCGACGGGACCACCGAAGTCGCGGCCATCCTGGTCGTCGCGATGGGAGCCGCGTCCGCCCTTGGGCATCGCACACTCGCCAGCGCCGCCGCCGTGATCTGCGTGCTGCTCTTGGCCGAAAAGTCGACGTTCCAGAACGCCCTGCAGAAGGTGGCGGCGCATGAGCTGCGGGCGGCGCTGCAGTTCGCCGTGTTGGCGCTGGTCATTCTGCCCTTGCTGCCGTCGGGCGCCTACGGACCGTTCGCGGCGTTCCAGCCACGACAGCTCTGGATCGTCGTCCTGCTCTTCTCGGGGCTGAATTTCGCCGGCTACATCGCGCGGAGGGTGATCGGCGAAACGCGTGGACTCGGCGTGACCGGCTTGCTGGGCGGGCTCGTCTCGTCCACCGCCGTGTCACTCACCTTCAGTCGCCGCAGCCGAACCGATCCGGACCTGGCGCTTCCACTGGCGCTTGGGGTGGTCGCGGCGTGTACAGTGCTGATACCGCGATTGCTCGTGATTTCGTCGATGCTGCGACCTGCCGTGGCGGTGGCGGCGATACCCGTGCTGGTGCTCCCGTTTCTGGTCGGCGTCTCGCTGATCCTCTTCGTGATGTGGCAGGCGCGCGAAACACGCGTACCGCCCACGTCCGCCCCAGCTCTCGCTCCGCATGCTCCGAACTCCGGACAGAATCCGCTCGCGCTCGCGTCGTCGCTCCAGATGGCCGTCGCCTTCCAGGTCGTACTCTTCGCGATCGCGTGGGTGCAGCAGGCCGTCGGCACGACTGGTGTCCTCCTCTCGGCCACGCTGCTCGGACTCACCGACGTCGATGCGCTCACCGTGTCGATGACGCGCTTCGGCGCCGATCCGGCCAACGTGCGGGTGGCGGCCGCTGCGATTGGCATCGGTGTGTTGTCGAATACGCTGCTCAAGCTGGCGCTCGTCGTCACCATCGGTGCGCCGCGGTTCCGTGCTCGCGCGGCGACCGGCCTGCTGGCGCTGGCGGCAGCGGTCGGCGGCGGCCTCTGGATCGGGTGGCCGTGAGGTCGGCCCATCGGCGCATCAGCGCCGTCGGCCGAGCGACGCGTTCGTTCTTCGATCAGATCGGCGCCGGCACGCGATTCGTGGTGGCGACCATGCGCGCCGTGCGCGACACGGAGGATTGGATCCCCGAGTTCAGCACGCACGCGCGGGTGCTCGGTGTCGAGTCCTTGCCGATCGGCATCTTCATTGCGCTCTTCACCGGCATCGTACTGGCATTGCTGGCGAGCTACTCCGTGGGCGATCTCGTACCGCCGTATTTTGTGGGTACGCTGGTGCAGAAAACCATCACCCTCGAACTCGCACCAGTGCTCACCGGTCTCGCGCTGGCCGGACGCGTTGGCGCGAATATCGCGGCCGAGCTGGGCACGATGCGCGTGACCGAACAGATCGACGCGCTCGAAACGCTCACGTTCGATCCAATGAGTCATCTCGTTGTGCCGCGCGTGCTCGCATCGACACTCATGTTTCCCGTAGTCGTAGCGGTAGCGATGATCGTGGGATTGCTGTCGGGATGGGTCGCGTCGCTGGTGTTGCTCGATATCACCACACCGCAGTTCCTGAAGGGTGCGCGCATTTTCTTCACCGACTTCGATGTGCGCTACGGCCTGGTGAAATCGGCGAGCTTCGGCGCAGCCGTGGCGCTGATCGGCTGCCGCGCCGGCTTGAACACGGAGGGCGGTGCGCAGGGTGTTGGACGCGGCGCCACGCGTGCGGTCGTGATTTCGGCTGTCATGATTCTCGTGCTCGATGCTTTCTGGGCGCTGGTCTGGCTCTCTGGCCGTACCCTTCGGTAACCCATGATCGCGCATCTCCTCCCATCCTCCTTATGACCACTTCCCGACGGGCCAGCGACTTCGTGGTCGGCGCTACCGTGCTGGTGGTGACGATCGTGGTCATCGGCGCGGTCCTCTGGCTCAAGCAGGCCGATCTCAGGGGCAAGACCCGACATCTCGTCGTGCGCACGCGCGACGTGGGTGGCGTGGCGCTCGGCAACCCGGTGGTGATCCGCGGTGTGCGTTCCGGCCAGATCGAATCAATCGCCCTCGGCGAGCGCGGGTGGGTGGTGCTCAGGCTTGGCATCGATCGCGGCGTCACGCTGCCATCCGATCCAGTCGTGCTGCTCGCGGCCTCCAGTCTGTTCGGCGAATGGCAGGCCACGATCACCGATGCCACCGGTCTGCCGGCCGACCGCGAGCTGCGTGCCGCCATTAGTGCGTCACGCACCACCGGAGACACGCTGGCCGGTGCCGTGTTGCCCGACATCGCGCAACTCACCACCGTGGCCGGTCGTATCGCCGGCGATGTAGCGAAGGTCGCCGACCGGGTGCAGGTAGCGTTCGACGATCAGGCCGCGCGCGAACTGCGCGAATCGATCCGCAATTTCTCGCGACTCTCGGCGCAGTTGGCCTCTACGGTGGAGCTGCAGTCGAAGAACCTCGATCACATCAGCACCGACGTGCAGATCGGGCTCAAGAGCATCAACGCGGCGGCCGCGAACCTGAATGCGTTTTCGTCACGCGTCGACTCGGCGACAAGCCGTGGCGAACTACAGGTCATCGTCAACAACTCGCAGACCGCGGCCAGGGAGCTGCTCGCGGCAACCACGCGCCTGCGTGAAGTGGCCGAAGGGCTCGACCGTACAGAGGGTCGTCTGGCCAGTGCAGTGGCCAAGGCCGACTCGGTGCTCAACAAGGTGAACTCGGGCCGCGGCACGCTTGGTCTGATGGTGAACGACCCCGCGTTGTACCAGCAGAGCGATTCGCTCGTGCGTGAATTGCGCGCGCTCGTGGCCGACGTGAAGAAGAACCCGAAGCGCTACATCAACGTGCGGGTGTTCTAGCACCGAGCTGCACTCGCGGCACTCAGGCTGATGGCACGGCAAGCACACCGCAGCGTGCGGTCCGCAACACGCGCGTGGCGACCGAGCCCACGACTAGCCGCTCGAGGAAGCTGTGACGCTGCGTGCCGACGGCGATCAGATCGCACTGCGCCTGCTGCGCGAACGACAGCAGTGACGACGCGGGATCGCCACGCACGGTGACCGTTTCCACGATCACTCCGTCGGGCGGATCGAGCTGCGCACGGACCTGATCGAACAGGGGCGGCAGTGTGCGACCGTAGTCGGCGTCCCATGCCTGCCAATCCGCCGACGGATGCTCGAAGCGCGGGCGCACATGCACCAGCGTGAGTCGGCCGTTGGGGGCTACCAGGCGGGCGGCGAGACGGGCCGACTGCACGCTGGCCACACTGAAATCGAGGCCGACCACGGCATGCATCGGGTTGGTCGGGAAGCTGGGGCCCACGGCGAGCACCGGCACCCGGGATTCCCGGAGCGTGGCGAGGGTCGTCTCCGTGCCGAACAGCCGGTCGAGCGGATTGTGGCGCCCGATACCCATCACGAGCACCGTTGCATGGCGACGCCGTGCCTCCGTCGCCAACAGTCGGGAGGGAGAGCCGAGCTGCACGTCCACCGTCCACGTCGGATCACCGGCGGCCGAGATCGAGATCGCACGACGGACATCTTCGACCATCGACAAGCGGCGGGCCTCGTCCAGTTCAGCCGGCACCGGCAGCACATCCATCCCGGCAGCGACGCCGGGCGTCGGCTTGCAGACGCCAAGCACTTGAAGCGGGCCACCGAACGCGCGCGTCGCCAACCGGCCCGCGTTGAACAGCGCCTCGCTCGATACCGGCGCCCCATCGCATGCGACGAGCACGGGTCCATCGACGTCGGGCGGCAGATGCTCCGAAAGCATGACGGGATCGCGTGCGAGAACGGACATGGGCGGGACCCTGATGAAGCAGCGGGCGGCGGGCTGCGTAGCGCTAACGAAGAGGGTCGCACTTTCCACACTCGCGCTCTATCGGGGAGTCCTGTGGTCCTCGTCAGGGAATCCCGTACAACTCACTCGACTCTGTCGTTAAAGGGCCCAACGCAGCGCGCGGGCGAGGCGATCGAACACACGGTGAGACCACGTGCGCTGTCGCCATTCATCTAAGGTGACTTCGTGGCTGTCGTTCAGATCGGTCTCAAAGCTCGCCTCCATCCCGGCGCCGCACTGGTCGTCGAACACCAGCACGTTGCACTCGGCGTTCAGCCAGAACGAACGGAAGTCGAGGTTCGACGAGCCAATCAGGCTGGCGTACCCGTCGATCACGACCGTCTTGGCATGTAGCGTCGCGCGCTGATACTCGAACACGCGTACACCGCCCTTCAACAGCTTCTGATACACGCCGTGCGCGGCGTGTCGGATCAGTGGCACGTCGGCGTGCTCTCCTGGTAGCAACAGTCGCACATCGACACCCTGTTGTGCGGCCGCAAGCAACAGCGTGAGCGCGCGCGTGGGCGGCGCGAAATACGGTGTGGTGATCCAGAGTCGCTGGCGTGCACCGCCGATCATCGCGGCCAGTACGCCGAGCATCTCACGCTGTCCGCGCCCTGGTCGCGGCGCGAGTACCAGCACCGCGCGATCGTCCGGCGCCGCGAGATCGGCGACACTGCGCACACGCCGTCCCCGACGCTTATCTCGCTGCGCACCGAGCCGTTGGTGCAGCTTCTGCTGAAGGGCGCGCTGCAACTTGCGCGGCCCCACTCCGTGAGTGAAAGCGCGTGTGGACGTCTCGTCGATCACGCTCCAACTCACATATTCGAGTCCCGGTAAATCAGGACCGTTCGCGCGATCCCACCCTTCGGCGAACACCGCCGCCAACTCGCGCGCCACCGAGCCTTCCACCTGCGCGAACGTATCACGCCATGCGTTGCCCTTCGAGCGGATAGACGATCCGTACTCTTCGGCGATGTTCATACCCCCCGTGAACGCGATCCGGCGATCGCAGACGAGGATCTTGCGATGATCCCGTCGTAGCGCTTCGAGGGGATGGTGCCACACGCGATGAAAGTGTCGCACGACCACCCCGTGCTCGGTCAGCGTTTCCCAGAATCGATCGCCGGTGTTCATCGAGCCGACGGCATCGGCGAGCACGTACGTGCGTACACCGCGTGCCACCGCGCGAATCAACGCCTGCTGCACCGACTCGCCGAGCTTGTCGTCGCGCATGATGTACGTCTCGAGCAGGATCTCCTCCTGCGCGCTGTCCATGGTCGCGATCATGCGCTGGAACGCTTGCGCGCCGTCGGGAAGCAGCACGAGGGGAGGACAGCCATGCAGTGGTCCCCCGTCGATCAGCTGCAGGAGGTCGCGAAATGCCGGATCGCGCACGCCCTCGGTGAAGCGCCGGGCGGCACCCCACGCGCGATACGTGCGCACCTCCCGAGGCGACTGTACGTCAGCCATGTTTCAGCATGACCTTCATTCTACGACTCCTGATCAACGCGGTCGCGCTGTGGTGCGCCGCGCGCTTCATCGATGGCATCAGTTATACCGGCAGCTGGCAGGGGCTCGTCGGACTCGCACTCGTGTTCGGGGTCGTGAACACGCTCGTGCGACCGGTCCTGTCGTTCTTCTCCTTCCCGATCCAGATCATCACGCTGGGACTGTTCACCCTCGTGTTGAACGCCGCCATGCTGCTGCTCACGAGCGCACTCGCCACGCGACTAGGCGTTTCGTTCCACATCAGTGGATTCTTGGCCGCGTTCATCGGGGCATTGCTGGTGAGCATCCTCAGTACCATCCTCAGTTGGGTCGTGATCCCGAGCGACGCCGACGCCGACTGAGCGCGGAACTCAGGCGGGAAGCTCGTCGAGCGCGCGCTGGAGCACCAGCTCCATCGCCTGTTGCACCCGCTCCGGCGCGAGGATCACCGCGTCGGGGCCGTACTGCAACACGTGGCGGATCGCCCAGGATTCGTCCGCCAGCGGATAGTGCACCAGCAGTGACCCGTCGGGGTGCAGCTCGCCCCGCTCACGCTCGGCGATCCAGCGCGCCACGGTCGGACTGTACCGAACCACCAGCGACTCGGCGGCCGGCGCCTCCTGCACGAACACATGACCCTGCTGCAAGACCGATTCCACCGTGAAATCGGGGGGGAGCTCGAAGGGATCGCTGGTTTCAACCGCCCCGCGCACGCGATCGAGCCGGAACACGCGGAGCGTGTCGTTGCGCTCGCAGAACGCCACGAGGTAAATGTTCGCGTCGGCACGAACCATGGCATACGGGCGCACGCGACGGACGGTCGATTCGGTCTCGTTCGACCGTTGGTAGGTGAGCTGCACGACGTGATGATGCTCGATGGCACGCTGCAGCACCACCACGGCTTCCCATTCGTCGTTGCGCGCGGGTTCAACGGCGAGGGTGCTGGCCGCATCGGCGGGCGCGCCCGCCTTCCATTTCTCGACCACCGTATCGACCGACCGCACGGCGAGTTCACGCAGTCGCGCCCGCACATTCGTGACGTGATGACGCTCGTCGACCGGAAGCTCCTGCTCCAGGATACCCAGCCCCAGTTCGAGCGACGCCACCTCCGGCCGCGTGAGCCGCATGGGACGCTTGAAGTGCGACGATCGCATCGACACGCTGTTGGATCCGACGAACAGCTGGACGCCTTCCACGAAGCCAGCCGGCGTATCGTCGCGGTCGAGGGCGTGAAAATCGGCGCGCAGCGTCTTGGCGTCGGTGCCGACGAGTGCCGCGAGTTCTTCGAACGTGAGCTTGTGTTCATCGGCCATCGTCGGAAAAGCGATCAACAGGCGTTGCAGCTGTTCATCGGCGCGCGTCATGCGACCTCCGCGGTGCTGGCCAGTGACTGGGCCGCACGATGTGCCGCCAACGTGTCCTGCAGCAGTGCACGCCAGTCGCCGTGCCATTCGGCCGGCGACACGATCGACGCATCACCACCGAACGTGAGCAGCCATCGCAGGAACGGATCGCGCCGACGCACGCGAAAGCATCGCTGCGACGCAATGTCCGTCTCCTCACCGAGATGCATGCCTTGCAGGACCTGCCCCGATTCGCCGCGAAAGCCGACCACCACCGACACCGCCTCTTCGTCGCCGAGCTCCCAAGCCTGACGTGAGGCCGCGTGCGTTTCAAGATCGAAGGAGGCCGGGATCACGTAGTCCGGCTGCTTCTTCTGGGCGTTGTACTTCGGCTTGGAAATGCGGCTCACCCGGAACTGTCGCAACGCCTGCTGAGCCGGATCATGCGCCACGAGATACCAGTGCCCCGTGAGGAACACGAGACCATACGGCTCCACCGTACGCATGCGCTGCCGATTGCGACCCATGCTGGCGTAGCTGAAGGTCACCCGCTGCCGCGCCGAGAGGGCACCACCGAGCACCTCGAACGTGCTGGCCTGCACCTTGACGGCGGCGACGAGCGGCTCACCGATGGGCAGCAATCCGACATCCTGTTCGAGCTTGCGGATCGCGCCCGCGGCATCGGCGTCGAGCGTCGGATTGCCGAGCGCGCGCACGCGCGCGGCCGCACGGCGCAACGTGAGACATTCATCCGGCGTGATCGCGAGCACTGGCAGTGATTGGAAGCCGATCCCTTTCGGCCGCGCGATGGTGCGCACTTCCAGCGCCTGTACGATGCGCGATTCACACAGGGCCAGAAACGGCAGATAGAACGCGTCGGGCCGGAGCCGGTAGCGCGACTCGCCGCCGTCGCTGTCCGGCAGCGTCTCGATCGCGACGCCGAAGGCGCGCAGCTCGTCCTTGTCTCGCTCGAAGGTGCGCATGATGCTCGACTCGTTCACCGCGGCGGTTGTGTAGGCCGGCACATCGTGACGAAGCTCGTCGAATGTTCCGCCGTTGTGGCGTCGCAACAGCGCCGCAATCAGATCGAACCAGCGGGTCAGCTTGTCGGCAGCAGCCATGCAATGAATACCGTGTGATCAGTCGAACAGCAGGAAATCGTCAACGAATGAATATTGGCACCACGAACTGACAGAAGAGCGCGCCCACGATCGTCATCGCAAAGCCCCACAACAGGAGCTGGCGGAACAGTTGCTTCGTGTCGTGACCGGCGGGAACGGCCGCGATGCACAGGGCACCGATCGTCGAGAGCGGTGAGACGTCGACTAACGCGGCGCCCACGTTGATACTGATCGCAATCTGCAGCGGGTGGCCGCCACCGAGCTTGGCGACGAGCCCCGGGACGGCCGGGAGAAACGCTGGATACACGACGCCCGACGTCGAGCTATAGGTCGAGATCAATCCCGTCACACCAGCGATGACCCCATTCACCGAGCCCGGCGTGGCCAACTTCGACAACAGCGTCGTGAAGAGGTCCATGCCACCGGTCTTCTCCAGCACGCCGATCAGCACGCTCACGCCGCACACCATCACGAGCACCGGCCAGGGCACTTGCTTCAGCATTGCGCTGTCGTTGCCGATACCAATCAATACCAGTACTGCCGCCGCGGCGAACGCGGCGAGTCCGGGATTGACCTTGAGCACGAGCACGCTGCTCACCCACAGCACCCCGACCGCGAGTGTCGTCCAGTGCGCGCCGGTGAACGCGGTACGCTCGTCGTCGATCACGACCCGACCGGAGCGCAGCATGGCCGGTCCGCCAAACATCGCCCACGCCGCGCTCGCGACGAGGGCGTGTGCCACGAAGTTCATGATCAGGACTTCGGTCGCGTGACCGCCCAGCCCGGCCTTCTCCATCAGTGTCTGCACCAGCGCACCAATCGCGCTGATCGGCGAGAGGTTACCGGCGTTCGCCCCGTTCCCTACCATCAACGCCATCAGAAGCATCGGCGCCTTCGCCCGATGCGCGATGCCCATGGCCAGAGGGGCCAGGAGTGCCGTGGTCGCGATGGCACCGGGTCCGCTGGTGGAGATCAGGCAGGCCAGCACGAAGAAGAACGGTGGCAACAGCGCGGAGCGCCCGCCGAGCAGCCGCACGCCATGCTGTGACACCGCCTGCATGGTACCATTGGCCTGTGCGATGCCGAACAGCAGGGTCACGCCCAACAGCGTGAGGAACAGCGACGACGGAAATACCGCCATCACCTGTTCGACTTTCCAGTCGGCCGAGAAAGTGGCGATGCCCCAGGCCAGCGCCACCGCGAGCACCCCGACATTTACCCGCGACGTGAGACTCGCGGCCACGACCAGCAAGAGTGCCAGCAACGACCACACGGCGGGACTCATACCGTCCGGCTCATGTGATCGTCCACGGCGGCAACAGATGCCGCTGCACTTTGCCGAGCGCGGTGCGCGGTAGTGCCTCCACGCGCACAAAACCGCGCGGTACCTTAAACGAGGCCAGCTGGGTGCGGACCTGCTGCGCGAGCGCCTCCAGATTCACCGACGCGTCGCACACCAGATAAGCGACCGGCACTTCCCCGCGTACCGCGTCCTTCACGCCCACCACAGCCGCTTCGCGCACGCCATCCTGCTCGGCCAGCAGCTCCTCGATCTCGCGCGGGTAGATGTTGAAGCCACCCGAGATGATCAGATCACTGCGCCGACCTTCCAGCGTGATGTAGCCATCGGTGGCGCGCACACCGACGTCCCCGGTGCGAAACCAACCGTCCGTGAAGGCAGCGGCCGTGGCATCCGGACGACGCCAGTAGCCGTCGCATACATTCGGGCCACGCACCCACAACTCACCACTCGTGCCGTCGGGCACGTCAAGGCCGGTTTCATCGACGATACGCACCGCCGTGAGCGGCATCGGAAAGCCCACGGTGCCAGCGCGCCGCTCACCGTAGTACGGATTGCTGACGTTCATGAGCGTCTCGGTCATGCCATAGCGCTCGAGAATCACGTGGCCGAACCGCTCACGAAAAGCGTCCATCACCGGGGCCGGCAATGGCGCCGAGCCCGACACGAACAACCGCGTGCGCGCGCCGATCGCGGCCGCGCGCTCGGGCGCCACGTCGAGCAACCGCACGAACATGGTTGGCACCCCGAAGAACACCGTGGGCTGATATGCCTCGAACCAGTCGGCCGCGCGCTCATGTTCAAACCGTTCGGCGAGCCGCATGTGGCACCCGCTGAGCAGCCACACATGCAGGCCGTTGCCCAAGCCATGCACGTGAAAGAGCGGCAGCACCGCGAGGTAGCGATCGTCGCTGGTGAACTCCCAGCCACTCGTGAGCGCCAACGCGTTCGCCGCGAAGTTGCCATGCGTGAGCACGGCCCCTTTCGACGCGCCGGTGGTTCCCGAGGTGTACACGAGCGCAGCCGCCGTATTGGCCGCACACCGCACCGTGAGGCGCGCGGCGGGCTGGTGCATGGTCTCGGCCACTAACGCCTCGAGGCTCCACGAGATGACACCCCGCGGCAGGTCGCCCTGTTGCGCCGACGTGGTGATCACCGCGACCGGTGCAGCATCGCTCACAATGTGCGTGATCTCGCGTTCACGATACAGGACGTTCACTGGCACCACGATGATGCCGGTCTTGATGCACGCCAGCCAGAGATCGATGACCTCAATCCGGTTGGTGAGATAGAACGCCAACCGATCGCCGGCCTGTACACCGCGCGCCCGGAGCGCGTGCGCCATTCGGTTGCTCCGCTCCTCGAGCGCGCCGAAGGTCAGTCCGAGGGCCTCCCCGGACGAGTCGAGGTAGTCGAGCGCCGGCGTTGCCGCACGGCCGAGCAGCGAGCGATCGTACAATTCGAGGAGCGACATTACGACAGGCCGAACTCGCGCACGATCGCACGCACACCGGCCAGTTGCAGTCCGTCTTCCTCAAACACGATAACCCCCAGCAAGGCCCGCCCGACGTCGTCGGGGAGACGATCCGTCCGGAACACCTGAATGACCGGCCCCATCACCATCGCATCGCTCAACCGCGGGTGCGACCAGCCGCTGGCGAGCGTCGGCTCGCTGTCGAAGCCCTTGGCGAGCACGGTCGTCAGCGCCGACGCCGGGGCACCGCGGTAACTCACGGCAGGCAGCACGCCGCCAAAGCTCCGCTCGAACAGCGCCTGCCAGGCCATCGGACGAGCACCCTGAGCACGGGTGCCAGAGGCCAGCACGATCCGCGGCGAACGCGCAAGCACGTGCATGCGTTGGACAGCATCCTGCAGATCATCGAGAATGCGCGCCTCACGATCGGGCGCCATTTCGGCGGGAGAATTGCCAGAATCATCGGCCATCCCCCAATCTTCTCTCCCGCCCGCGGCGCAGCCACCCCAATTCACCCAGTGTTCACACTTTTTCTCGTTGTCTTTCTCGACCTGATCGGATTCGGGATGATCATCCCGGTCTTTCCGTTCTACGCCGAGCATGTCGGTGTCGCACCAGCATCGGTCATTTTCTTCCTGGGGCTGTACTCCCTCGGGCAGCTGGTGGGCGCGCCGATCTGGGGGAGTCTCTCGGATCGTATCGGCCGACGGCCCGTGCTGCTGATCACGTTGCTCGCCAATGCCGGTGCCTCGGCAATGCTGGCCTTCAGCACGACCGGCACGATGCTGGCCATCTCACGCATCGTGGCCGGACTCGCCGCCGGTAACATCTCGGCCGCGTACGCCTACACGACGGACATCACCACCGATGCCACGCGCCCCAAGGCGCTCGGGCTCCTCGGTTCCGCCTTCGGCATGGGCTTCATTCTCGGGCCCGCGCTTGGTGGCATGCTGGCCGGCGCCAACCCCGACGACGGCTCCGCGTTTGCCCGCGTCGCCTACGGCGCCGCCGTGTTGTCGCTCGTCGCGTTTGTGCTCACCCTGTTCCGACTTCCCGAGTCACTGCCGCCGGAGAAGCGCCGATCCGCGACGACGAAGCGCGCTGGTATGCGCACCTATTTCGCGCGCCCGGTCCTGCGCGACCTGCTGCTCTCCACGGTCATCGTGGTGGCCGCCGTCGCCCTTTTTCAAAGCACGTTGGCGCTGTTCACCGCCGATCGACTCGGTGTCGGTCCGCGGACGCTCGGCTGGATTTACGGCTTCGTCGGCGTCGTGTCCGTCGTCGTACAGGCCGGCGTGATCGGTCCGCTCACGAAGCGTTTCGGTGCCCAGTCACTCACGCGCATCGGTGCCATTCTTGTCGGTGTCGGCATGGGCTGCATTCCGTTCTCGCACTCCATCGGCTGGCTGCTCTTCGCGCTCGGCATTTTCGGCGTGGGCTCGGCGCTCTTCAATCCGAGCATGAGCGGCCTCGTCGCGACCGCCGCCGAACCTCACGAACGCGGCAGCGTACTCGGTGCATATCAGGGCGCCGCGTCGATGGGCCGCGTGATCGGGCCGTTCGCCGCCAGCGGTGTGGCGAGCGCGAGTTCGCTGTCGATCCCCTTCCTCGTCGGCGCCGTAGTTTCACTCGGGGGCGCGCTGTTGATCCACACGCGCCCCAAAGCCAAGCCGCCGACCGACGCCTGAGCACACGCGTTACCGCGGAGTGATTCGCGCACATCGGTGTCAATTCGCGGTAAAGCAGTTCGCCGGAAACTCCACAACAGACTGCCTAACCACGAATCGGCACGAATCACCGCGGATAAAATCAAAAAAACAATAGCCTAATTCGCAGCCCAGGACTGACGCTCCGTCACGCGTGCTTATCCGCGCACATCGGCGTCAATTCGCGGTAGAGCAGTTCCGTGGCGACTCCACACCAAACTGCCTGACCACGAATCGGCACGAATCACCGCGGATAGCGCCACAAATAACAAAAGCACAATTCGCGGTAGAGCAGTTCGGTGGCTCACGCCGAACCAGCGGCCTTACGACCCCATCCCACCCACGACACGCTTCATGAGCGCACCACGCGGCAGCGTCGACGCCGCCTGAATACCATTGATGATCAGCACCTGCGCTTCCGGAATCGTGCTCGGATAGCGCTGCAGGAACTGCGTAGCGTTCATCGCTGACGGCAACGTCACGATCTCCACGCGGCCCGGTTGCACGTTGATCAGCGCCGGATCATTCAGCGGCTTGAACGAGCGGATCGACGCTTCCACTTCCGCGCCACGCTGCGACGCGACCTGCTGCGCCATGATACCGTAAATCACGTACGTCGTGTTCTGATGCGACACGGACATCGCGAGGCCCGCGAGGCCACCTTGCTCCGTCTGCGCCGTGAACGACGCGATCACCGCCGGAAGACCATTGATCGTCGTTTGACCGCTCTGACCAACCACGATGCCCTGCTGACCCAGAAAGCCCTGCAGCGCCTGCGTCGGCGTGCCCTGGCCCGGCACCAGCTGAATCTGCGCACCGTTGTCGGGGCTGCCCGCGACCACGGCGTCAGGCATGTTCGCCGTCTTCCATCCCGTTGGGAACGTGATCTCGAAGCGGAGATCCGGATGGAGGAAGCGCGTGCCGCGGAAATACCCCTGGCGCGGATTCTCGCCGAACACCATGCCGTTCAGCAGTCGCAGATACGTGTCGCGATTCACCTTCGTATTCGAGAGTGCGCCAGCGGGCAGTTCCGCCACGCGCTGCTCGGCGCGTTGCACACGATTGCCCGGATCCGGGTGCGTGCTCTGCCACTCGGGCACGCGTCCACCTCCGCCGCCCAGTCGGCCAAGCGTGGTGAACACATTCGCCGCCTCACGCACATCGAAACCCTGCGCGAGCGAATACTGGAAGCCAAGCGCGTCGGCCTGCAGCTCGTCATCACGGCCGAACTTGAGAAACAACAAGCCGGCGCCGGACCCCAGCACATCGCCGTATTTGGCGACGGTTGGCGAGAGAATGCTCGCGCCCACCAGACCGATCTGTGCCACTTGCTGCTTGCTCATCGCCGCGACCGTGTGCTTCGCCGTGACGTGACCGATCTCGTGGCCGATGACCTCGGCCAGCTCCGCTTCGCTGTTCAAATGCGACATCAGTCCGCGCGTCACGAAGATGAAGCCGCCGGGATAGGCGAACGCATTCACCGCCGCGTCATCGAGCAGGTGGAATTCCCAGGGCAGATTCGGGCGCTCCGACTTGGCGGCGATCTGCGTACCGATGCGCTTTACGAGCGCCTGCGCTTCGGAGTTCGGATACTCGCCGACGCGCTGCAGATCACCGGCCGATGCCTGTTTCCCCATCTGGATTTCCTGCGATTCCGAGATGAGCGACAGCTCGCGCCGTCCCGTCACGGGATTCGTCGCGCAGGCGCCTGTCGTGAGCAGCAGCCCCAGCGCTGCAGCCCGGCGCAGTTCTGTCCCCATGGTAATCCTCCGTATGCGTTTGGTCACACGTACATCGTCACACATCACATACACACAGGGCAAGCTGCGTGCCTCATCCGGCAATTCGCTTGACCCTCACCAATGCCGACGGCACATTCGCACGCTGAGTATTCCGCGATTCGAGCGTTGTGTTTCTTCTGCCCCCCGTCATGCTCTCCACGCGTCTGCGTCCGTTGCCGCCGTTACATCCTTCCGCGGGCCGGCGCCCGTGGCTGTCGATCGTGAGGCCGGCGCTGTCTCTGCTGCTCGCCGCCGGCTGTGCCGGTTCGCGCCCCGCGCCGGCCCCTGCGGCGCGCCCCGTGACTGCCGCCGACAGCGCCCGCGTGCGCGCGCTCGCCACCGAGCAGGCGCGCGCAGGCGGCACGCGACGAGGCGTCATCGGGGTGCCGCCGTTCGCGTCTCTCGGGCGCGACACCACGCTGGTGCCGCTGGCCTTCGCGTTGGCGGACCTCGTCTCCACCGATCTGTCACTGAGCAAAGGCCTGACCGTCGTCGAGCGAGCCCGGCTGGGCGAAGTGCTGCGTGAACTTGATCTCGCGGCTTCAGGGCGCGTGGACTCCGCCACGGCCCCGCGCGTCGGTCGCCTGGTGAGCGCGGAACGGCTCATCTTCGGCTCTGTCGAGCCGCTGCCGGACGGTCGCACCATTCGACTCGGCGCCCGGATCGGCGATGTCGAGAAGTCCACCGTGACGACCGCCGTCGACGCCCGCGCGCCGCTTGCCGAGATCTTCGCGGCCGAAAAGGAACTCGTATTTCGGCTGTTCCAGTCGCTTGGCATCGTGCTGTCGCCGGCCGAACGCGCGGAGATCGAGCAACAGCCCACCAAGAGCGTGGCCGCGCTCCTGGCCTACGGACGCGGTGTCCAGCGCACGTATGAAGGGGATTCGAAAGGCGCCGCCGAAGCGTTCCGCCAGGCGCACCGCATCGACAAGAATTTTCAGGGCGCCCGCAATCGTGAAATCGAAGCACGCGTGATCGGCGCCATTGGCACCAGCAACCCCGTCGTCATCCCGGGCGTGCGGCCGCTCGATCGCGCCATCTCCACCGCGGTCGATCGCCTCAATCGGCCGCTCGATCTCGTGACCAACGTGTCGCGTGCCGTGTCCACCGCGACCGACCCCTCCTTTCCGAACGCCAAGGGGATCATTGTGATCACGGTGGTGCGTCCATGAGCGCCGCCTTCTCGAGAGCCCCCCAGCGGATCGCGCTGGCCGCCGCGGCCGCCCTGATGCCAACCGTGGCGCAGGCGCAGGATCGCCTGATCGGGACCAGTGCCCTCGGCGCCGGCATCACCGCCGATGCGATCCAGTTCGGCGGCAACGGCTACACGCAGCCCGGCGGAGCGGGTCGCGATTCGATCCGCCTCCGCAGCATCTCGCAGTTCTCCGTCCCGATCTCACTGGCCGTGCCGCTCGGCAGCCAGTGGACCGTCGACCTGCAGTCGGTCTACTCGACGGTGCGTCTGGGCTTCGACCCGCGCACGGGCGCTCGCCAGAACCTCACGCTGTCCGGCATCAGCGACGTGCGCCTCCGCGCCACCGGACGCCTGTTCAATGACGGCCTGGTGTTCACCGCCGGCGTCAACGCGCCAACCGGACAGACGGAACTCAGCGTCGACAATCTCACCGTGCTCCGGGCCAGCGCCGCGCCAGCGCTCGGGCTCAGTGCGCCCCCCGTGGGCGGCGGACCCGCCGGCACCGTCGGCCTCGTGGTCGCTCGGAAGGTCGGTGCCTGGGCCGTGGCCGTCGGCAGCTCGTACGAAATGCGCGGCACCTATCAGCCGGTGGCGGCTCTCACCGCCGGCGCGCCGTCGGGCGACTATCAGCCCGGCAACGTGATTCGCGGCTCCATCGGACTCGACCGCCTGGTTGGCAAGCATCGCCTCAGCATCAGCAGCGCCGCCGACCTCTACGATACCGACGAGCTGCGCGATCCCTCGTCGAGCAGTGCCCGACCGCTCGCCACCGTCCGACTCGGCCCGATCGTGACGACTGATATCCAGCTGCAGCTCGCCGCCCCACGCGTGAACGAACTGGTGCTCTGGGCCGCGCACCGCTTCCGCTCGCAGTTCGAACGCGACGGCATCCAAGTGAATGGTTCGTCGGCGAACTACGTTGACGGCGGTCTGCGCACCAGTGTGCCGCTGCGTCGGTCACTCGATCTGTTGGTCACCGCTGATGGTCGGTATCACAGTGGCCTGGCGATCAATCAGGGGCTCGCCACGTCCGGCGTCATGAGTGGCGGCGGCACCATCGGCCTGATCGCCCGCACCGGCAACCTCTCGCTGCAGCCGTACGTGCGAGCCCAGGCCGGCAGCCTGTCCGTGCGCGACTCCGCCGCCCCCTCCACATCGTTCGTTGGTGGTTCGGTGGGTTTCCTCGTTGTGACCCGCTTCTGAGCCGCCCATGACTTCCATGAAGCAACCCATTCGCATCGGCCTGACAGCACTCGCGGCCGCCGCCGCCGCGTTGCTGGCGGCCTGCAGCGATCCCGCCGATGTCACCAGCCCCGATCGCAACGCGCCGGCCAGCATCGCCCTGACGACCTCGGTCATGGCCTCTCAGGCGTCTGTCGTTCAGCTCAAAGTGCAGTCGGCCTACCTGCGGCAGGGTGGCACGACCGTCGACATCGGCACGCAGACGATCACGCTGTCCGACGTGCCCACCCAGCAGGTCCCGATCAGTATCGATCTGGCCGCCTGTCTTGCAGATGACTCGCGTGCCGGTTTGACCGCCGGCACGGGCTCCACCGGCGCCGCCCTGCCGCCCGCCGACGACGAATGCGTCGTTCGACTCTTGGTGGAGCTCGTGCTCGACGGGGCCGCGGTAGATCGCCAAACCGTCGGCCCCATCTCGCTCAGCCCCGGCGTACAGAAAACCGTGACCGCACCCATCGCCTTGAACGAAGTCGGCACGGTTCGCATCGACGCCCCCAGTGCCAACGTCGTCGCCACCGGACAGCCGCTCCGCATGGAGATCACGCGGACGATGCAACTCACCGCCGCGGTGCTCGACGGTGCCGCGCGCGTGATCACTGGACGCACGGTGAACTGGACCAGCAGCGCGCCGGGCGTGATGACGGTGAACGCGAACGGACTGGTCACCGCCGTCACCACGGGGACAGCCACCATCACCGCACAAACTGCCGGTCGCGTGACCACCGTGGCGGTGCGCGCGGTGCCACTGCCGGCCGCGCTCACCATCGTTTCTACCAGCACTTCCGGTCAGGCCACGGTTCGCTCGGCGCCCGCCGGCATCGACTGCACCGTGAACGGCTCGGTGCTCACCGGCACCTGCGCCTTCACCTTCCCCGGTGATGCGCTGGTCGTACTCACCACGACCCCCGCCGCGCTCTCCGAACTGCTGTCGTGGACCAACGACTGCAGCGCCGCGACCGGCACGACCTGCACGATCGCGACGTCGCAGTCTCGTCTCGTCGGTGTGGCCCTGCGCGCCTTCCGGACGCTCACCATTACCGGCACCGGGAACGGCACCGGCTCGGTCACCAGTCCGGCTGGACTGAACTGCGTGATCACGGCCGGCATCACGAGTGGCAATTGCTCGATCAACGTCACCGACGGTTCCTCGGTCACGCTCACCGCGAGCGCCACGTCGCCCAACAGCTTCCGCGCGTGGAGCGGAGACTGCTCCGGCAGCACCGGCAACACGTGCACGCTCACAATGAACACCAACCGCGCGCCGGGTGCTCGCTTCGACGCGCCGGTGCTGCTCACCGCGACGCCCAGCGGCACCGGCAACGGTTCGATCATCGCCTCCGGCGTGATCTCCTGTACGCGCACCAACAACGCGAACGCCGGCACGTGCAGCAACAACGTGAACTTCGGCACCGTCGTCACGCTGACCGCGAGCACCGGTTCATTCTCGACGTTCGTCGGCTGGACGGGTGCCTGCACCGGCAGCGCAACCACGTGTCAGGTCACGATGGATCAGGCCCGCACCGTTGGCGCCACGTTCACGCGACTCACGGGCACCGTGACCTTCTCGCTGACTGGTTCAGGCACCGGCGGGGTCTCGGTGAACGGCACGACGCTCTGCACCAAGACGCCGGCTTTTACGTCGATTGGATGCAGTATTACCCTCGATCTCGGATCCGTGGTCTCACTGCTCGCGCAGCCCGGCGCCAACACGGGATTCGTCGGCTACTCCGGTTCGCTCTGCTCGGGGTCGTCACTCCCCTGCGCATTCACCCTCACGGGGAACGCCGGCGTCGGACTCGCCTTCGGACCGCTCGCCAGCATCGTGACGGTGAGCCCTGGCGCGAACTCCACCGGCGCCGGTACGGTCTCCACGGCCGATGTGTCGCTGAACTGCGCATTCTCAGGACAGGTCACGACCGGCACCTGCGCGAAGACCGTCAGCGGCGGCGGATCGATCACGCTCACCGCGACGGGGAATGCCAATTCAACGCTGTCAGCGTGGGGCGGCGCTTGCTCCGCATTCCGCTTCGACCCCGTCTGCACCTTCACACCATCAAGCAATGTCGGTGTGACCGCGCGCTTCGTACCGGCGGTGGCGTTCAACCTCGCCGTGTACGGCGGAACGGGATCGCGCGTGACCATCACGTCGCCCACGCAGAACTCGAGTTGCCTCGCGTCGATCGGCAGCTGCGTGTACAAGCTGATCATCGGCGAAACGATTCGCCTCGAAGCCACACCTGGCGCTGGTGACAGCTTCACAGGGTGGGACGCGCCCTGTCAGGAGATGTCCGGCTCGATCTGCACCTTTGTGGCCACCGTCAACACGACCTCCGGTCAGGCGTACTTCGCCAACGGCAGCTCCATCGCTCCGCCGACCCTCCTCAGAAAGCAGGTCGGCGGATCGCAGTAAGACTGCTACTTCGCACTACGCTCGGCGGAGGCCAACAAGGTCTTCGCCCGAGCGTTGTTCGGATTCGCCCGCACCGCTTCCTTGTACAGCGCGACCGCTTGCGTGGAATTCTTCTTGTCCTGCGCTTCGAGCGCGCGGCTGATCAGCATCATCGACCGGAGCTGATTCGGGCCCTTGGCGCCCACCGCCGCCCCTTCCTGAAAGCCCGCCTGCACCGCCGGCAGCTTGAGTCCGGCGTTCAGCTTGGTACCGAGCGCGCCCAGCAGTTCGAGCATGTTGTCAGCCTTGCCCGTGACGGAGGTGGCGTACTCGAGCTCAGACGTCTCGGTATTGATCGCGCGGACGTCCATGCGGATCCGCTGCTTGGTGTCGATCACGAAGCTGCCCATCAGCATGTGCAGCGCGCCAAGCGTCTTGCCGATTTTGGCCGCCGTTTCTTTCTCCACCCGGCCAGTGGCGCCCAGATCCTGCTCCGCCAGCAGCGCCTGCAGCCGATCGCGCTCCACGACACGAATGTTCGTATTGGCCGACAGCTCGGTAATCATCATCTCGGCGAGCCCCTTGCTGAGGGGCGCATATTCCGCATTGTTGCTGATCGCACCGTTCGTGAAGTACATGACGGCAACGGTCGGACGGGTCGACGGGGTGCCTTGTGCACCAACTGAGGCGATTGCCAAAGGCATGGTCAGTGCCGAGATGGCCAGGGCCCTGCGAGTACGGCGAACGAGCGAGGCAGCGATCATGCGGGTATTCTCCGAAGGGTGAGATTCCCAGAACATACCGTCGGACGTCCATTTCGTTCAGGTCCGTATGCCGAAAGTCTGTCCCGTCTGTGGCACAAGCTATCCCGATCTGAACGTATTCTGCCCGTCCGACGGCAGTACGCTCCGCGCAGCCGACTCCGACGGTGATCTGATCGGCAGTGTGGTGGCCGACCGGTATCTGGTGACCGACCTGCTGGGCGAAGGCGGCATGGGTAAGGTCTATCTCGCCCGTCACGTGCGCTTGCCGCTCCAGGCCGCGATCAAGGTGCTGCGCCCGGAGCTGTTGAAAGACGCCGCGTCGGTGGCCCGCTTCAACCGCGAAGCGGCCAACGCCAGCCGTATCGAACACGCCAATGTGGCCCGCGTCTTCGACTTCGGCGAAACGAGCGACGGCACCGTCTATCTGGCGATGGAGTATGTCGCCGGCCGGACGCTGAAGGACGTGCTCGAAAAAGAGGGACCGCTCACGCTGCAGCGCACAGCCGTCCTGATCCGGCAGGTCGCCGATGGACTCGATGCCGCGCATCGCATGGGCATCGTGCACCGCGATCTCAAGCCTGACAACATCCTGGTCACCGTCGACGAGAACGGCGTAGACCGGTGCAAAGTCGTGGACTTCGGCATCGCGAAGGCGGTCGGTGGGAACGAGAAGGAAGCGGGTCTCACCCGCACCGGCTTCGTGGTCGGCACCCCGGAGTTCATGAGCCCGGAGCAGCTACTGGGCACCGAGCTGGATCATCGCAGCGATGTATACGCGCTGGCGCTGGTGGCGTACACCTGCCTCACGCTCGACCTGCCGTTCGACCGGGAGACGCCCGATCGTGGCATGACGGCGCGTCTCATGAGCGCGCCGCGTCCGCTGGCTGTGGTTCGCAACGATCTCCGTTGGCCAGGTGGGCTGCAGGCTGTGCTCGACCAGGCACTGGAACGCGAGCCCACCAAGCGCACGTCGTCGGCCGGTGCCTTCGCTAAGGCCTTGGAGTTCGTTACAGCGGGACCGGTGGCGAGTGCGGCGCCGGCCGCCACAGCGCCGGCGGCGGCGCCAGCACCGGCCGCGAAAGTCGATACCCCGGCGGCGCGTCAGATCGCCACGGTATCGCGTGGCGATATCAAGAAAGAGCTCAAGGCGCGCGGTGGGGTGGTCACGCCGCCGGCGAGACCGTCCAAACCTGTCACCAAGCCCAGCAAGCCCGTCCCCGTCGTCGCGGTGGACGACGATGACGAGCCGGCGCCCCGGCGGAGCGTTTCGTGGCCACGAGTGCGCCTGCCGAGCCTTGGCTTCATTCTGGTGGTCGGTGCAGGAATCTGGTTCTACAACAAGCAGCGGGCGCCGCGGGTCCGTGATGTCGAGAACCTCGTCAATGCGGCCACCAACGCCGGCGGATCACTGATCGACGGTGCGCAGTCGGCCGCGGCCAGCGCGAAGGAAGCCATCACCTCCACGACCACCGCCACGCCCAAGCCGACTCCCGCCGCTGGTGGCGCGCCGGCGCCGGCAAACCCACTGTCCGGCGCCCCTGCGGGTACCTCCGCAGCGCCCAAGCCGGCCGCGCCGACCGCCGCGCCATCGGGCGCATCCGCCCGACGGTCGCTCGACAGCATTACCAAGGCGCTCGACCCGCTCACCGCCGATGAAGCCGTGGCGCGTGTCGCGATTCCGGCGATCCGTGGGCTGCTCACACGGATGACGACCGCCGAAGACAGTGCGTGGGCCTACATCCGCATTGCCGAAGCCCACTTGCTGATGGACGAAGTGAAGCCCGCCTGTACCGCCCTGCGCGCCGCGCGTGGCGTGGCACAGTCAATGTCGCAAGCGCGTGTCGTCAGCGACTACGCCACGAAACTGAGCTGCGGCGAGTAGTCGCTGACGCTGCGGGTGACGTTTACTTCGTCACCCGGGCCACGCAGCTCATGCGTCCCATCCAGCCGCGCGTGAGCACCGACGCGGCTTCACGCTGCTGCGCATCGAAGCGCAGGCGCACCGGCTCCGCGTCCTTCAGTCCGGCCGCGTTCCACGTCACCAGCGAGCCTTGGAACGCATCGCCGCTGGCCACCAACCGGAAGATCGCCCACTCACCGGCGGTGAGCTTCACGCGCAGCTCCTTGTTCTTCTTAAAGCGCGCCAGCAACTCGGCCTGACGTCCCGACGTAGCCGGCCACTCCACCACGTTCTTGAACGACTGTTTGTCGAGGCGCGCTTCGAGTCCGTTGTTCTTGAGGATCACCAGCGGCGTCGTCTCCGTGATCACACCGCTCACGTTCCACGTCACGTGCGGATTCGCCGCGTCCTCGGCGAACAGCGCGTCGGACACCTCCACGGCCTTGTTGAAGAAGCCGACGAAGCTCTCCGACAACTCCACGCCACCCGCCGGCTTGGCCACGTACTTATTGCCCGACTTCGTGAGATACTTGGCGAGACGATCGGTGTAGAACGTCCACAACTCGCCGGTGTCGGGCGTCAGGATCGCCTTCACATCGGCGATCGTGGCATCGGCCGTGGCGTCGGCGTTGAACGGGAACCTCGACGTCAGCGACGCATCGACCTTCGAACACAGCGCGACACCACGTTCGTTGAGCGCCGCGATCTCGGCCGCCGCCGCACCGCCGCCGCCACCGCCACCACCAGCCGGCGGCGCGGCCGGAGCCGGCGCCGCGGCGACCACGCGCTTCGCCGGCGGACGAGCCGACGCCACCGTCTTCAACACCGCTTCGGCACCAACGATCGGTGCCAACAACAACTGCTCCACCGCACTCGCCATCGGCCCGGCATCGGCGTTCACGTCGAAGCCCTGCGACACGCGCTTGGCCGCCACACGCGCCTTCGTCACGTCACCGCCGGCCAACTGCGCCGCCTGCACGAGTACGAGTGTCGAAGCCGTGTCGGTGGCGGGCGGCAAGTTGCCGACCTGGGTGAGCGTTCCCTGCAGGCCGAGCAGACCATCCATGTACGGCTGGTTCTTCTCGGACACGTACTTGTCGACGATCGCCGGCGGTGTCACAGCGTGCACCGGCTGAAAGGCCGCGCGCGTGCTGGAATCGGTATCGGTGTTCACCGCCACCGTGCGCAGCACCTGTAACAGCGGCGACTGCATACCGGCGATCACATCGAGCTTGGCCGCAGCCTCCTTCACACTGCCCGCACGTGCCACGTTCGTGCCCTGCACGACGGCGCGCCACGAACGCACGTAGTCGTCATGGTAGCGCGTGCGGATGGCGCCGATGATCGCCTCGCGATCGACCGACTTGGCCGCTGTTGCATCACCGACCACCCACGTCTCACCCTGGAAATAGCGATCGGAATTGCGAAAGGCATCGACCATGAACTTGGCGCCCTTCGCACTGAACGCGCCGGCAACTTCCGGCGGTGCCGTCACGTTGCCTGGCGATTGCGGCACCTTGACCGGCGGCACCGCCTTGTTCGCTTCCGACAGCATGTTGGCGTAGATCTGCTCGCCGCCCGTGAAGCGCGACAGGAACTCGCGCGCCTGCGTCACCAGGCCGGCGTCAGCCGCCTTCGGAAACGGATTGTACGTGGGCAATTCGCTCGCATAGAACTCGAACTGACGGCGCGCGAGTCCGGTCACGTCGGCATCGGTCGTGACACCGCGTTGCCAGCTCGTGAGCAACACCGGCGCCAGGAACGCAGACGTGCTCTTGTCCGGCGACGACGTAGTAATGAGATAGCCTTTCAGTCGAGCGTACGTCGTACCGTAGTCGTCCGATGGTGACGGCACATCGGGCAACGCCTTCAGCGAATCGATCAGCGCACCCTGCCCGTCGGCGAACAGCTGCTTGCGGAATCCATCGTACCACACCGGTCGCGCCGCCTCGTACACCGTGGGGCCACTCCACAATCCGAAACGCAGACGCAGCGGCGGACCATCCTGAATGTGTCCGCGCAGCGTATCGAGCTGCGCGCGCAACGCATCCAGCCGGCGCAGCGCTTCCGGTGAGGGCAACGTGACGGTACCCGGCGCCGACTGCACCACCGGCAGCGCCGACACCGCACGCGCGGCATCAGCCAGCCGATTGCCGATCGCACGATTGCCCAGCCATGACGCGGTCACGCCAGTCAGCAGCAACAGCGTGGCCGCCGTCGCCGCACCTAACATCACACGACGCGTGCGCTGCACACCCACGCCACCACGGGCCACCGACGCCGCACTCGTGTCGGCCAGCACCACGTCACGCAGGAATCGATCGAGGAACACCCACTCGGGGACTTTCCGCGTGGTCGGTGTGCCCGTCGCCAACGGCGAAGCAGCGGCCACCGCCGGCTGACGGAAGATGCCCGTGGCATCGGTGGCCAATGGCACGGCGGCGGCCGCTGCACGCGGCGCAGCCTGTGCCACATCGGTCACCACTACCGGACGCGCACCGGTGAAGTAGAAGCCGCGCAGCTGCGGACTCGAACCGATCTGCGTGGGGCGACACACTTCGAGCAGGAAGGACGTGACCGACGGCTGCAGCTTGCGCAGCTCGCGCGGCAACTCATACGACGCATAGCGTCGCTCGATCGCGCCTTCACGACCGAGCAACTCCGGACGACGCGACGCGATCACATCAATGATCTCGCGGAACGAGACATCGAGACGCGGCGTGAGTCGCTCGGCATAACTGCCGCTGTTCGATGCCGGATCGAACGGTAGCGTGGCGCCGAGCGGCGCGCGCAGTTCGTCCTTCGTGAACACGCTGATCCACGGTTCGAAGTGCGGCACCCGATCCATCTTCGTGAACATCACATACACCGGCACCGCGAGACCGAGTTCGCGTGACGCTTCGGCCAGGCGCTGCCGCAAGGACTGCGCGAGCTGTTCGAGCTGCTGCCCGTTCCCGCCGCTATAGAACAGATCGCACGGTACGCACAACACGATCGCGCGCGCCGCCGCTTCGCCTTGGCCCACCGCCGCCGCCACCCGGGGCGCCCGCAGCGCGCGCACCACTTTGGCCCAACGCGGTGCATCGGTCAGCAGCGTTCCACCGAGTTCGGTGATCACCGCCTGACTAAGCGCCCAGACGTTGGCCGTCTTGGTCGATGTCGGCGCATCGCTCGACGCCGTCGGGGCATCACCCGCCAACAACTCGGGATCGCCGCCGGAGCGCGCGATCATCGTCGTCTTGGCACCACCCTCCGGGCCGAGCACGAGCACCATCGCACGATTGAAGAACGCACCGCGGGGCAACCGAGCACGCGCCGCACCGATCGCCAGCAGCACATCGTCACCCGTGTCGAGCACCGGCTCGGCGTCCTGCGGACGCAAATACCACAGGATCGCACCGGCCAGAATGAGCCCCAGCAGCAGCAGGCCGACACGCAGTCCCCACGTCGTCAACTCGTCGAGCGTGACGGAGCGCTCGATCAACACGATCGCGAGAATGAACACCAACAGGACGGCGGCGGCGATGACCCACCGGACGAACGGCTTACGAGACGCCATGAGAAGTTCCGGGGTTATCGAGCGGTGGTCGCGGCGGCCGATGCCACCGGCGCGAGCGCGCGAAGGTCACTCGCGGCACTGCGTAGTGTCAGTGCATACGTGCCCCACAACACCACGAGCAGCACGGCACTCGCGATCGCGGCGATCGTGAGCCGGCGGAGCCACGGATCCTTGGTGTCGACGCGATCGGCCGGCGGGTGCCAGTGCGGCGCCAGTTCACCGGGAGCACCCCGCAGCCGACCCAGGCGCTCGGCCACGCGCGACGTCGTGGCGTGCAGTTGGCCGTTGTCACCCGCACCGTACTTACCGCGGAAGCCGAGCAACAAGCAGAGCTGATGCACTTCCAGCAGATCGCCGAGCTCCGGGGAATCCGGTCGCGCCATCAGCTGATCGAGATGCTGGAAGAACCATTCGCCGCCCATGTGGCCGCCGAACAATTCGTCCTGTAGCGGGCGACGCGCCCAATCGGCCAGCGCCGCCGTGCGCGTGTTCAGCACCGACTCATCGAGGAAGGCCACGACGGCGAAGATTGCCAAACGCGCGTCGGCCGCCGTGAAACCCGCGTGCATCGACTCCTGCTCGGCGCGCGTCAGTAACTGAATGATTTGGGCGCGGAATGCCGCCGCATCGGTCACCGGCTGTCGATCCGCCCGAAGGCGAACCACGGCGGTGATCGATTCCTGCAGCACACTCGCCAGACGACCCGGCGCCACCATGGTCGGAGCAGACACGGATGTTCCTCGAGAACGAGTGGGTTACGTCGACGACGGCAATAGGATGGCGACTTCCAGATACGCACCCGGCAACGCATCGGGCACGTACACGCCGATCTCCCGGCTGTCCGTGATCGAGAGCGCACAGGGACCGGCCAGCGTGAGCTCGAAATACGTCAGATCCGGCTTCGGCGCGAGTCCGGCGGGCGGAGTCGGGATATGCTCGGTGGTGAGCCCGTTGAAGGCGCGGCGCACCAGTTCGAGGACAAACTTGCTCGCGCACGTCTTCGTGAGCCGCTGCACGCGATCCACGAGTTCGGCCCGCCCCACATCGGCGCGCACGCCAAGAAACCAGCGGGTACCAGGCTCGAAGCACCGAGCATCGGACAGCGTAGCCACGTGCAGCACGTCCGTCGACGCGGCCAACGGCACCACGATGGCGCGGGCGGAGATCACCACGTCGAGGTGCGCGCGCAGCTGCAGCTCGAGCGCCGCGAACACGTCCGTGAGATGATCGTGGTCGTAGGTCGGCAGGTCGCGGAACTGGGCGCCCATCGCGAACGTCGAGAGCGCACCAGCCAGTCGCGACAGCTCGAGAAACAGGCGTTCCGGATGCGCGCGCCGCGTGAGCAGCAAATGCCGCAACGGTGCGTCAGCGGAGCGCACCGCATGCAACAGCCATCGCGTGGCGAGTTCGTTGCCCACGTACGCCGCCGCCCCACCCGCTGCGCCCGACGGCGCGCTCGACATCGTAGCCGACAACGCGCTGCCCTTGGCCTCGAGCAAGCTCACCGTGCGTCGCGTGAGTTCGAGCAGGGCATCGCAGGCGGCGAGTTGCAGCACCGGCGGAATGAAATCGCCGTCCACCTGAAACTGTCCGCGGCCATCGCGCCGGATACGCCCGATGGGCATTGAGACGAAGTCGTCGGTGCGCTCGTCGTCGAGCAACAGGCGCAGATTGCGCGCAGCGAAACGCACCCGCAGCGGATCGGCTCCGGTCGATTCGTCGATGACCATCTCCTCGACCGCCTGAAAACGCAGCGGCGTGGCATTCGCGTCGAAGGGCTCGCGCGCGCCGACCTCCTCGTCGAGATGATCCACATTGGCCGCATCGGTTCGCCAGCGCGGCAACGCGAGATACACGACATGCGCATCGCGTGTGGGCGAGAACCGTTCGGCAAGCGCACTCGGTGGCGGCGACGGATCCGCATCGGGCGTGTGGAACACGGTGCCATCGGGAAGGACCCCGCGCGCGTGCACCAGTGCGAGGGTGCCATTCTGGAGGGCGTCGGCATCGAGGGCCACGGCCGACAGTCCGTAGGCGAAGGGGAAGAGCAAATCGAGCGTCCGGCTCGACTGGTCTTCCTGATAGCGCCGCTGGGCCTGGAAGTGCTGCGGCGCGAGGTGCATGCCGTCTTCCCAGACGACGCGGCGGGACGGCGGTGAGGTCAGTCGCATGGCATCAGGTGCATCGTGTCAGGCCGGACAGGCGAACGATCGGCAGGGCATGCACAGGCGGGGGGGTGCGTCGTGGATCTGCAAGCACTCACCGGATCGAACCGGGACACAAGGCACGTTCAAGCGTCTGCGAGACCGTTGCATTACGCGTTGTGCATTGCGCACGGCCGAGGGCGCGTGAACAATTGAAGAATACATCAGCGGTGCGGTTGTCGCGTCGTTCCGGCGCTACCGTGCACTCTTCCGGCACTTCCCGACCATGAGCGAAGATTTCAATGCCCGCTACCGCCTCCTGAAGTGCGTCGCGGTGGACGATGGTATTCGCAGCCACAACGCGCAGGAGCTGGCGACCGGTCGTGTCGTGATGGTGCACCTCGCCGACGCCGCCGGCCCGGAGGACGTGGACCGGCTTCGCACGATGCTCACCCGCCTGCCGGGTGCTGACAAGAACCGCGTGCTCGAGACGGCGACGCTCCCGTCGGGCTTTGCGATCGTGACCGAGTTCCTGGCGGGATTGACCTCGTTCCCCGGCTGGCTGGCCGCCCGCGTGCCGCCCGGCGACGTGGCTCCGATGGTGGAACCGATGGTGCCGGCGCCGGTGCTCACCGCACCGGTTGAGCCACCGATGGCCCCGCCGATGGCCCCGCCGGTCATCGTTGCACCCCCAGCCGCACCCGCGCCGGGGGCGTTCACGCAGATGTTTGGTGCGCCCAGCGTTCCGGCAGCACCGCCTGCGGCCGTCGCGCCGACTCCTGCTCCTGCGCCGGCTCCGGCTCCTGCTCCGACCGCTCCTGCGCCGGCCGCGCCGGGCGCATTTACCCAGATGTTCGGCGCACCCAGTATCCCCACGGCGCCGGCTTCCGCACCTGCCCCAGTTCGCGAAGTCCCACCAATGTTGGCGCAAGAGACGCCATCATTAGATCAGTATCCGTCGCTCAATACGACACAAGGTGGCATGCCGGCATATAGGGCGCCCGCTGAGCCCGTCGCGCCGCCGGCACCGACTCCCGCGTCGGCATCGCCGCCGCCAAAAACCGGACCCGGCGAGTTCACGCAGATGTTCTCCGCCCCGTCCACCGCGGCGCCGCTTCCGAGCGCGCTGCCGCCGTCGCCCGTCGCACCCGCGGCCTGGTCGCCCATCGGCCGCGCGCCAACGCCGAACGCGCCACCGGCGGCCTCGATGCCTGGCATCGTGACGCCGCCAAGCTTCATGGCGGCACCCAGTCCCTCAATGCCCGCTCCCTCGGCGCCGGCGCCGTTTGCGCCACCGCCCCCGTCGCCTGGCAACATGTCGCCCGTCTTCGGCAACTCGCCGCTCTTCGGTTCGCCGGCTCCAGCCTCCAGCGCACCGGTCGCCCCGCTCCCGATCACGCCGTCGATCACGCCCGCCGGCAGCGGGCTGGGTGCCTCGCCGATGGGCGGAGCGCCCGGACTACCGCCTGGCGTCTTGCCGCCACCGATGTTCGGTCAGGGGGGCGCGACGCCGCTCTCACCGATGGGTGGCGCTGCGCCCAAGGCGACCGCGGGACCGAGTGATTTCACCCGGCTGATCAGTCAGGCAGCGGCGCCTGTTGTGCCACCGGCTCCGACGCCGGCCGCCGCCAAGCCGGCCGCCGCGGCGCCGGCCAAGCGCGCGATCCCGATGGGACTGATCGTCGTCATCAACGTGGTGATCCTGCTCGCGGTCATTGTCGTCGTCTTCGTGCTGCGGAAGCCACAGCCCAAGGTGCCTTCGCAACCGGCGGTGCCGAAGGTACCGTCGGTCAGCGCACCCAAGCTGAAATGACCCGTCCTCCGCGTGAGCGGAGTTAGCGGAGGACGATCACCAGTTCGAAGCGCGCGTCGACCAGTTCGGCCGGGACATACACGGCCAGGTTGCGCGCGCGCTCGATCGCGTCCCACGCGCTCCCCGCCTTCCGGATCGCGAAGTACTGAAAGTCGAGCTTCACCGGGACGGCCGACGGGGGCGAGGAGATATGCGCCAGCTCGATACCGGGCAGCGCCTGACGGATCAACGTGTCGACCACGTCGGCCGCGCCCACCTTGCACCCCTGCAACACTTTGGGGATCAGCTCCTGCTGGCGCAGCGGGGCGCTCACCGCGAGGAACCACTGCGGCGCTTCGAGCCACTTCACCTGTTCGATCGCGACCGCGTGCAGCGTGGCACGCACCGGCTTGAGCGGCAGCGCAATCGCCGCATCGACCACCGCGCCGTCCAGCAGTTCATACAGGCGACGCTCGAGCTCGAAGAACCCCTCGCCGAGTCGCAGATGATCGTACGTCGGCAACGAACGCGCGTCGCCACTCGTCGAGAACGCCGACAACGACCCGACCAGCGCCAGCATCGCTTCCCAGAGCGCGGCCGGGTGACCGCGCCGCACGTCGTGGAGATGCCGGATCGCCGGCAGGTGCGTGTTCACGGTATAGAGCAGCCAGAAACTGCCCACGTCGGCCACGGTGAAATCGGCCAAGCCCTGATTGCGCTGACGGCGGCTCCCCGAGAGTGAGGCGCTGCGCGCCGACAGCCGTTCCGTGAGGCGCCGCATCATGCCCATCATGACATCACTCGCCGACAGGTCGAGCAGCGGCGGGACGAATTGGGGATCGAGCGTGAGATCGCCCGACGGCGCGCGGCGCAACCGGGCAATGGGCATCACGGTGTAGCCTTCGAGGCTCTCGCCCTCCAGCAGCAAGCGCAACGACGGTGGCGACACCTGGATCGGTCGCTCGGTCAGCCCCGTCGTTTCATCGCGCAGCAATTGCTCATCGGCGAGCCATCGCGCCGAGGCGTACTCTCCACGTCGGGCCACGTTGCGCGCCCCCGGACGATATTCGGGGACCGCGACGTACGCGAGCGCCGTCTCCTGATCGGGACCGAAGGCACCCGCCAGTGACTTGGGCGGTGGCGTCGCACCAGCGAGCGGCGCGTCGAACAGCAAGCCGTCCGCGAAGCGACCGGCGATCGTGGTGGTCACCAGCGTGCCGCCCGCCAGTGCGTCCAGATCGAACGAGAGCTGCGACAGCCCCCACGGGCTGAAGGCGAGCGCGCCGACCTGAAAGGCGAGCGTCTCTTCGTGATGTCGATCCTGCGCCTGCAGATGCTGCGGCGTGAGGAGGACGCCCTTGGTCCAAAGTACCGGCGGTGAGTGGCGCATCCCCCAACGTATCCCGACATCCCGCGCCTCGTCAGAGGCCGCGCGTACTCAAGCCAAGTGAAATGACTCGACCGTAATGCCGCCAGACCGTTGCATCACTGCAACGTGGCAGTTGCTTGACAACGACCAGATTGCATGGGACACTACGATCCTTGCTCGACGAGCAGAACCCCCCTCCCTTCAGTTTCAATCGCGCCGGAGTGTTGCATGGCCGAAAGTACGCAGAAAAAACTCGAACGAGTCCGCCCGCCTCGCATTCAGATCTCCTACGAGGTCGAAACCGGCGGCGCCATCGAGATGAAGGAACTTCCCTTCCTCATGGGCGTGCTCGGTGACTTCAGCGGAAACCCCGCGGAGCCGCTCCCGCGCCTGAAGGATCGCAAGTTCGTCGAGATCACGCCCGACAACTTCGACGACACGCTCGCCAGCATGAAGCCGCGCCTGCAGTTCTCGGTCGAGAACAAGCTCAGCGAAGATGCCGACGCGCCGAAGCTTGGTGTCGAGCTCAACTTCCGCACTATGGATGACTTCTCGCCCGATGCCGTGGCCAAGCAGGTCAAGCCGCTCCGCGAGCTGCTCGAGCTGCGCACGGAGCTCGCGAATCTGCGCGCCAATCTGCAGACCAACGAGAAGCTCGACGAAGTGCTGCAGGACACGCTGGGCGACGCCGACAAGATGGCCAGGCTGAAGGCCGAACTCGGGCTGGAGAGCTAACATGGCCGAAGCACAAAAGGCGGGCGCACAGGCCGTCACGACCGACGCCGAACTCTCGCTCCTCGACCAGATCGTCGAGCAGGGCAAGATGGGCAAGGATGCCGAGACCAAGGGCCGCGGCAAGGACCTGGTGAAGCGGTTCGTCAGCGAAGTCCTCGAAGGCGCGATCACGATCAATCGCGACACCGAGACGATGATCAACGCGCGTATCGCGCAGATCGATCATCTGCTGTCGCTCCAGGTGAACGAGATCATGCACCACCCCGACTTCCAGAAGCTCGAAGGATCGTGGCGTGGCCTGCAGTTCCTGATGAAGCAGAGCGAGACGAGCGCCATGCTCAAGATCAAGGTGCTCAACGTCTCCAAAAAGGACCTGCTCCGCGATCTGCAGCGAGCGCCCGAATTCGATCAGAGCGCGCTGTTCAAGAAGGCGTATGAAGAAGAGTACGGGGTCTTCGGCGGTACGCCGTTCGGCGCACTCGTCGGCGATTATCAATTCGACAAGAGCGGTCAAGACATCGAACTGCTCGAGAAGATCTCCAACGTGGCGGCCGCCGCGCACGCGCCGTTCATGACGGCCGCGTCGCACGACATGCTCAATCTGCAGAGCTGGACGGACCTCGACACGCCGCGTGATCTCGCCAAGATCTTCGACAGCACCGAGTACGCCCGCTGGAAGACGTTCCGCTCGAGCGAGGATGCCCGCTACGTCGCGCTCGCCGCGCCGCGCGTGCTCATGCGCGAGCCCTACGGAGCGGCCACCGTGCCGGTCGAAGCGTTCAACTACGAAGAGCGCGTCGATGGCTCGAACCACGAGCATTACTGCTGGGGCAACGCCGCGTACGCCATGGCCGCCAACGTCAACAAGGCGTTCGCGATGTACGGCTGGTGCGCGCAGATCCGCGGGGTTGAAAGCGGTGGATTGGTGGAAGGGCTCCCCATCCACAACTTCCGCACCGAGTCCGGCGAACTCGCCATGAAGTGCCCGACCGAGGTGCAGATCACCGATCGTCGCGAGAAGGAACTCGCCGACCTCGGCTTCGCGCCGCTCGTGCATCAGAAGGGTACGGCCAACGCCGCGTTCTTCTCGGTGCAGTCGGCCCAGAAGCCCAAGGCGTACGACTCGCCGGGTGCCACCGCCGCGGCGCGGTTGTCGGCGCAGCTGCCGTACATCTTCGCAACCTCGCGCTTCGCCCATTACCTCAAGGTGATGATGCGCGACAAGATCGGCGGCTACACGTCGCGCGCCGAAGTCGATTCGTTCCTGAACCGCTGGATCCAGAACTACGTCGCCGTTGAAGGGGCCACCGCCTCGATCAAGGCGAAGAAGCCGTTGTCGGAAGCGCGGGTCGATGTGGTGGAAATCCCGGGCAAGCCGGGCGCCTATCGTGCCGTCGCGTTCCTGCGTCCGCACTATCAGCTCGACGAGCTGGCCGTGTCGATGCGTCTGGTGGCCGAGCTCCCCGCTGCCGCGAAGTAGTCCCGCCCGTCTCTGCACATTCATTCTTTCATTAACCCTGGAGTATCACGCACATGGCATTCGATACGTATCTCGACATCACCGGCGTTGAAGGCGAATGCACGGCCAAGGGCTTCGAGAAGAAGATCGAGATCTACTCGTTCAGCTGGGGCGCGTCGAACCCGACGTCCGTCGGACCTGGCCGTGACGGCCTCTCCGCTGGTCGCGTGTCCGTGTCCAGTTTCAACGTCATGAAGAAGACCGAGAAGTCGTCGGCCGCGCTCTTCGCCGCCTGCTGCACTGGTCAGCACTATGACAAGGCTACGGTCTCCATGCGCAAGGCCACCGGCACCGGCGGCCAGGACATCTTCCTCACCTACACGTTCACCGACGTGATGGTGGAGTCCGTGCAGTGGTCGGGTTCGAGCGGTGGCGATGACACGCCGACCGAGTCCCTCTCGCTCGCGTTCGCCAAGGTCGAGATCGAGTACAAGACGCAGGACGACAAGGGCAAGCTCGCGGTGGCCGGTCAGGCCTCGTGGGATCTCACCAAGGTCTCCGCGTAAAGCGAGGCCCGCGCCATGGCCTCCTCGCAAGCACTCTACGCGGCCGGCCAACTCGGCGCGGCAATCGAAGCGTTGGGCGTCGAGCTCCGGAATTTTCCGGCCGACGCCCAACGGCGCACGTTTCTGTTCGAGCTGCTCACCTTCGCCGGCGATTGGGCGCGGGCGCAGAAGCAGCTCGACGTGCTCGCCAAGAACGGCCACATGGCCGAAGCGGGCACGATGCTCTATCGCTCCGCCATCGAGGCGGAGCGCGTTCGTGAACACATGTTCGACACGGGCGATTTTCCGACCACCGTCGCCCCGTCGCCGGTCAGCGGCACGCTCAACGGCGAACCGTTCGCTTCGATCGAAGACGCCGACCCCCGGCTCGGCGCCCGACTCGAAGTGATCGCCGGCGGACGCTATCTCTGGATCCCGTTCGCGCATCTCGCGTCGCTCTCCATGACACCGCCGGCACGACTCCGTGATCTGCACTGGGCACCGGCACAGTTGCGTACCGGCCCCTCCGTGGCCGATAAGGAACTCGGCGAAATTCTGCTGCCTGCCCTCTCCGTTGGCGCGTGGCGACACGCCGAAGACGAAATCCGGCTCGGACGCGCCACCGACTGGGAGGATCTCCCGTCCGGTGAGTTCGCTCCGGTTGGCCAGAAGTTGCTGCGCGTCGACGATCGGCTCGTGCCGCTCGTGGATGTGCGGGAACTCGTCATCGCGTCCTGATCGACGCCCGTCGGTGCCAGACCGTCACCGCGTCGTGCGGTGACGGCGGTCGACGTTTCCGTTTCTTCTTCTCGACATGCCAGTAAACTCCGAGCTTCTCACGTCGCTACTCGCGCCGATTCCGGGTGACAACCCGGCCGGCAGCGACATGCGCTACGATCCGCAGTACGACGCCTTCAAAGAAGCGCGGCGGGAAGAGCTCGCGGTCCCCGACAAAGACGGCAACCTGTCCGCCGACCGAAAGGTCGCTGACTGGCAGCGCGCGACCGCCATCGGCACCGAGTTACTGAGCAAGTCCTCGAAGGACCTGCAGCTCGCCGCCTGGATGACGGAAGTGCTCCTCCAGCGTCAGGGCGTGTCCGGACTGCACACCGGCATCGAACTGCTGCGAGGCATTCTCGAGCAGTACTGGGATACCTGCTATCCCGAAGGCGAAGACGGCGATTACGAACTGCGCAGCGGCCCGCTGGAGTGGATCGGCAACAAGCTCACGCTGCCGTTGCAGCAGCTCACGATTGCGTCGGGCGGATTGTCGCTGCTCGATTACAACGCGTCGCGCAGCGTGCCCACGGAAATCGCCATCGGTGCCGCCGCCTACGACGCCCAGAAGAGCCTCACGGCGGCGCGAAGCGAAGCGGAAGCGATGGGCAAGATCATGCCCGAAGCCGCCGACGCGGCCATCGAGAACACCGGGAAGGTCTTCTACAAAGCGATGGTGGCCGACATCGATGCCGCCGTCGCCGGTCTCGCGGCGCTCGAGGCCGTGTCCGACGATCGCTTCGGCCGCGAGGCCCCGGCGTACACCGGGCTTCGCAACGGTCTGAACGAACTGCGGCGCTTCGCCGCCAGCACACTTGCCCGGAAGCTCGAGCTCGACCCCGATCCGATCGAAGAAGTCTTTGAAGCGGAAGCCGGCGGCGGCGGCGACACCCCGAGCGATGGACCACAAACGCCGGAGCCCGTCAACAAGCAGGATGCCGCGCAACGCGTCACCGTCGTCGCCAAGTGGTTGCGCCAGCAGGATGCCACCAGCCCGGCGCCGTACGCCATGCTCCGCGCGTTCCGCTGGGGCGAGCTGCGCGCCCGCGCGCCGGAACTCGATCCTCGCCTGCTCGAAGCACCGCCCACCCCGATTCGCGCGCGGCTCAAGGCGTTGCTGCTCGACCATCGGTGGTCCGATCTGCTCGAACAGGGCGAAGTGCTCATGGGTACCGCGCAGGGTCGCGGCTGGCTCGACCTGCAGCGCTACGCGCTGACCGCCTGCGCCAATCTGGGCAGCGGTTTCGATCCGGTGGCGGCCATCATTCGCAGCGAACTTCAGGCGCTGCTGCGCGCCCTGCCACAGCTCCCCGGAATGACGCTCATGGATGACACGCCCTCTGCCAACGACGAAACGAAGGCCTGGCTGTCCGCCGAAGGTCTCGAAGCTCCTCCAGAAGCGGCCGAAGCCGAGGTCGCGAGCGCCGACGAGTCCGCCCCTGACAGCGCGATTGGCGATGGGGCAGAGTTGCTCGGTGAAGCCCTCGCCGACGACGAAGCGACCGCACAGCAAGGCGGCCTGCGCGCCACGCGTCAGCGCCGCGCGCCCGTTGCGACCGGTCGTGACCCGTTCGACATCGCCCGCGCCGAATTGGCCGCCGGTCGCCCCAACAAGGCCATTGAGCGGCTCATGGCGGAACTCGTGCGCGATCAGTCCGAACGCGGACGCTTCGTGCGACAGACGCAGATCGCGTACATCATGGTTGAAGCCGGACTCAATCAGGTGGCTGAACCCATCCTCGAGCGCTTGCTGGAGATCATCGACGATCGCAAGCTTGAAGACTGGGAAGCAGGGGCGCTGGTCGCGCAACCGCTCGCGCTGATGCATACCGTGCTCACGCGCACCGACGAAGACGCCGCGCGGCGCAACAAGTTGTACTTGCGCATCTGCCGACTCGATCCGCTGCAGGCGTTGGCCTTGCAGCAGAGCTGAGGACCGCACCCGGCATGGCACGCACCGAACTCGATCGCGCCGTTCAACCCTCGTTGCTCGACCGTCTCACCGACGAAAACCCTCGGGCGAGCGGCGACGTGGCCGTGTCCCGCGAGGAATCCGTGCGACGGTTCCGACAGGCTGTGCAGCGTGACGTCGAAGCATTGTTGAATACGCGACGCTGCATCGTCGAGATCGGGCCGGGCGATGTGGAGCTCCGTCGGTCGGTGCACGAGTTCGGCATTCCCGATACCACCGGATTGGCGGTCGGCACCAACGCCGGTCGCAAGCTGCTCACCGACGACATCAAGGACGCGTTGCAGCGTTTCGAGCCGCGTCTCATGAACGTCTCCGTGCGCCTCACGGACAGCGATCAGATCCGGACGCCGCAGGTGCGCTTCGCCATCGAAGCCACGCTGCGGATGGATCCGAGCCCTGAACAGATCGTGTTCGACACCGTCCTGGAAATTGCCAGCGGCTCCTACGCCGTAGACGAGAACGGCTGATGGCCAAAGACGCGCGCGAACAACGGGAACTCAAGGACTACTACGAGTTCGAACTCACCTATCTCCGCAAGCTCGGAGCCGAGTTCGCACAACGCTATCCCAAGATTGCGTCCCGGCTGCAGCTCGAAACGAGCAAGACCGAAGATCCGCATGTCGAGCGCCTGCTCGAGGGCTTCGCGTTTCTCGCCGCCCGCGTGCACCGCCGTCTCGACGACGATTTTCCGGAAATCTCCGAGGCGCTGCTGGAGATGCTGCACCCGCAGTTCGTGCGGCCCGTGCCATCGATGTGCATCGTCGACATGCCGCTCGACCCCGCGCAGGGCCGGCTGCCCGATGGGCATCACGTGCCTCGTGGCAGCGTGCTGCAAACGCAGCCGGTCAATCGCGTGCGGTGCAACTTCCGTACGGTGTACGACACCACGCTGTGGCCGCTCACGATCACGAACGCCGAGTGGACTACGCCCGACCGCGCCGGGGCCGGCACCAGCGCGCGCGATGCGGTCGGGGCGATTCGTCTCGAGATCCGGGCGTTCGAGGGCGTCAAGCTGGCCGACCTCGCCATCGAGGCGCTCCGCTTGCATCTCGCCGGCGGCACCGGTGTCGTCGATACGCTGTACGAGCTGCTGCTGAACAACACGATGCAGGTCGTCGTGCGCAATCCCGACCGACCGCACCAGCCGCCGATCGTCATCAAGCCGAGTGCGGTGAAGGCGGTGGGTTTCGGTGAGAACGAGAACATGCTGCCGTATCCGAACCGCACCTTCGGCGGACACAATCTGCTGCTGGAGCTGTTCGCGTTTCCGCAGAAATTTCACTTCGTCGACCTCGAAGGGTTCGGCGACGCGGTACGCGCGCTCGGTGCCGCCGATCGCGTCGACGTGAGTTTTCTCGTCAGTTCGTTCGAGCGCGCCGATCGTCGGCAGCAGCTCGAGCTCGAGCTGTCGGCGAAATCGTTCCGGACAAATGCCACACCCGCCGTGAATCTCTTCCAGCAGTCGGCCGAGCCGATCCTGCTGACCGAGCGTCGTTTCGAGCATTTGGTCGTGGCCGAAGTACGGCAGCGACTGGAAGTTGAAGTGTGGTCGGTCGATGACGTGAAGCTGGTGGAACACGAGGGCAGTGAAGCGCGCGAGATCTCGCCGCTGTATTCGCATCGGCACAACATCAGTGGTGCCGGTGACGATGTCTTCTGGCACGTGAGCCGTCGACCGGCACCGTGGCGCACCGATGGCGGCACCGAGCTCCATCTGGCGTTCAGCGACATGAGTGGTACCGTGCGCGCCCCCGATGTGGATGTGGCGTCGCTCCGCGTGAGCTGCTTCAACGGCGACATGCCGAGCCTCTTGCCGTTCGGCGCCGACAACCGTGGTGATTTTGAGTTGATCGGTGCCGGTCCGATTCAGCGCATCAACTGCGTGGTCAATCCCACCAAGTCGGTGCAACCGGCGCTCGGCAGCTCCATGCTCTGGCGCATGATCTCGTCGCTGTCGCTCAACCATCTCTCGATCGTCGATGGCACGCCCGATGCGCTGCAAGAGTTGCTGCGGCTGCACAACCTGAGCGACGACCTCGGCGCCGAGCGGCAGATCGACGGACTGGTCAAGGTCAGTAGCGAGCCGTCGTTTGCACGCGTCGATTCCCCACACGGGATCGCCTTCGCGCGCGGTCGTCGCATCGAGCTGGAGTTCGACGAACAGCAGTTCCCCGGCGGCGGCATGTTCCTCATGGCCACTGTGCTGGAACGGTTCTTCGCATTGTATGCGTCGATGAACAGCTTCACCCAGGTCGCCGTGCGATCGCGGCAACGTCGGCGACCGGTCACGGAGTGGCCGGCCCGCGCCGGTGGGCGGACACTGATATGAGCGCGGCCCGGGACGCGCGCAATCGGCGTCGGTTGGCCCGCAGCCTCGAGGAGTCCGGCAGCAGCTACGACTTCTTCCAGGCCATGCGGCTGCTCATGCGCCTCTACCCGGATCGTTCGGCGGTGGGCGGTTGGGATGATCCTGCCCGCGAAGTCGTGCGCCTGTCGGTGCCGCCGTCCTTCGCGTTTCCGCCGTCCGAGATCGCGAAGCTCGAGCTCCCCAGCGCATCCGACGAGCATGAGATGACGGGGATGACCGGCGAGTTCACCAATCGCACGCAGGCGCGCATGGCCGTGCGCTTCATGGGGCTCACCGGTCCGCAGGGCGTGCTGCCGCACGTGTACACCGAGCACGCGGCCGCCCGGGTGCGTGCGCGCGATACCGCCTTCCGCGATTTTCTCGATCTCTTCAATCATCGCGCGCTATCGCTGTTTCACCGCGCCTGGGAGCGCTATCGGCCGTATGCGGCGGCCGAGCATGGCGCCGAAGATCGGCTGCGTTCGCACCTGCTCGACCTCGCCGGCATCGGCACCGAGGGTGTGCAGCGGAACAGTCGGGTGCCGGTCGACATCCTGGCCTATTACGCCGGCCTGCTGGCGCTTCGCACCCGGCCCGCCGTTGGGCTCGCGCAAATGATCGGCGATCACTTTGAGGTAGCAGCCACCGTCGAACAGTTCGTCGGCGAATGGCAGACGCTGCGCCACGGCGGACAGCTCGAGCTCGGGGATGATGATCTGGATGGGCGGCTCGGGTCGGCTGTGCTCGGTAATGCCGTCTACGATCCGCTCGCCCGCGTGCGTCTCCGCCTCGGACCACTCTCGTACGCCCAATTCCAGACGTTTCTCCCCGGTGGCCGCGCGTACGACCGCCTTCGCGAACTCGCGCGGCTGTATGCCGACGACCAGGTGGGCGTCGAGGTGCAGCTCGTGCTGGCGCGCGACGAAATCCCGCCGTCGTCGCTCGGTACCGCCGGTGCACCGACGCTCGGATTCGGGACCTGGCTTCGCGCGAAGCCCCCGGTGCAGGATGCCGACGACGTTCGCTTGATCCTCTGTTGACTGTGTTGCCGCCGTTGCCGCCGTTTTCCTTTCCCGCTTTCTCGCTGACGGAGTCGTCATGGCCGTAAACCTGCGTGGCCTGATCGCCAAGCTGAATGCTCCAACCCGTAGCGCCGTCGAAGCGGCCGCGGGGCTTTGCCTGTCGCGCACGAACTATGATGTCGAAATCGAACACTTCCTCGTGAAGGTGCTCGATGCCAACGACGGCGACCTCGCCGCGATTCTCAAGCACTTCGGCATCAACCGCTCGCGCCTTGCCGACGACCTCGCGCGCGCGCTCGACCGCATCAAGACCGGCAACGCGCGGACCCCCACGTTGAGCCCCTCGCTCGTCAACATGCTCAGCGAGGGCTGGCTGCTTGGCTCGGTGGAGTTCGGTGCCCCGCGCGTACGCACGGGCCATGCGCTGCTCGCCCTGCTCAGCGTCGGTGAACTCGCCCGTATGGCGCAGGACATCAGCAAGGAATTCGAGAAGATCCCGGCCGATGTGCTCAAGAAGGATTTTGCGACGATCACCGCCCCGTCGGCGGAAGCGGCGGCCGAGCTGGGTGCGATCGACAGCGCGGCGTCGAGTGCCAGTGCGTCGAGCGGCAGCGGCGCGCCCAAGGCCGGTGGCCGGACGCCCAACCTCGATCAGTACACCGTCGACCTCACGGCCAACGCCAAGGCCGGCAAAATCGACGCCGTTCTCGGACGGGATTTCGAAGTGCGTCAGGTCGTCGACATTCTCACGCGTCGCCGGCAGAACAATCCGATCCTCGTCGGTGAAGCCGGCGTCGGCAAGACCGCCGTGGTCGAAGGTTTCGCGCGCCGTATCGCCGAGGGCGACGTGCCGCCGCCGCTGCGCAACGTGTCGCTGCGCTCGCTCGACCTGGCCATGCTGCAGGCCGGTGCCGGCGTGAAGGGCGAATTCGAGAATCGTCTGAAGGGGCTGATCGAAGAGGTGAAGAACTCACCCACGCCGATCATCCTGTTCATCGACGAAGCGCATACCATGATCGGTGCCGGTGGCGCGGCTGGACAGAACGATGCGGCCAACCTGCTCAAGCCGGCGCTCGCGCGCGGCGAACTGCGCACCATCGCCGCCACCACGTGGAGCGAGTACAAGAAGTTCTTCGAGAAAGATCCGGCGCTGTCGCGTCGCTTCCAGCTCGTGAAGGTCGATGAGCCCACGGAAGACGTGTGCTGCATCATGATGCGTGCCGTCGTGCCCTCGCTCGAGAAGCACCACGCCGTGCGCATTCTCGACAGCGGCATGGAAGCGGCCGTCCGTCTCTCGCATCGCTATCTCCCCGATCGTCAGCTCCCCGACAAGGCGGTGAGCGTGCTCGACACCGCATGCGCCCGCCTCAACCTCGGTCAGACGGCGACGCCCGGCCCGATCGAAGATGCCCGTCGCACGCTCGATGACATTGCGTTGCAGGAGCGCGTGCTGAATCGCGAACGCGTGGCCGGCGCCGATCACAGCGAACGGCTCACCGAACTCGCCACGCGTCGTGGTCAGGTGCAGGAATCGCTGGCGGCGCTCGAAGCGCGCTGGACCAGTGAGAAGGCCCTCGTGGAGAAGATCCTCGGCGTGCGCGATGCGCTCATCGCTGAAGCGGAGAGTGTCGATCAGACCACCGCGAACACGCTGCGCACCGAATTGAACGGCCTCACCACCGAACTCGAAACAGTGCAGGGCGAAACGCCGCTTATGCGCGTGTTCGTCGATGCCTCGATCGTCGGCGAAGTGATCTCGGGCTGGACCGGTATCCCCGTGGGCAAGATGATGAGCGACGAACTCGGCACGATGCTCGAGCTCGAAAAGCATCTCGGCGCCCGCGTGATCGGACAGGATCATGCGCTTATCGACATCTCGCGCCGCGTGCGCACGTCGAAGGCCGGTATCGAAGATCCGAACAAGCCGAAGGGCGTGTTCATGCTGGTCGGCCCCAGCGGCGTCGGCAAAACGGAAACGGCGCTCGCACTCTCCGATCTGTTGTATGGCGGTGAGCGCAACATCATCACCATCAACATGTCGGAGTTCCAGGAAGCGCATACCGTGTCGACGCTCAAGGGCTCGCCCCCGGGCTACGTGGGCTACGGTGAGGGCGGCGTGCTCACGGAAGCCGTGCGTCGTCGTCCGTACAGCGTCGTGCTGCTCGACGAAGTCGAGAAGGCACACCCCGACGTGCTGGAGCTCTTCTTCCAGGTGTTTGACAAGGGCGTGATGGATGACGGCGAAGGCCGTGAGATCAATTTCAAGAACACGATCATCATCCTGACCACCAATGCCGGCACGGAAACGATCATGAAGCTCACGGCCGATCCGGAAACGATGCCGTTCCCGGATGCCATGGCGAAGGCGCTCAAGCCGGAACTCGACGCGGTCTTCAAGCCGGCCTTCCTCGGCCGCATGGTGATCGTGCCGTTCTATCCCGTGCGTGACGAGAACCTCAAGCAGATCGTTCGTCTCAAGGTGGGCAAGATCGGCCGTCGTCTGCGCGAGACGCACCGTCTCGAGCTGCGCCACGACGAAACGCTCATCGCGCAGGTCGCCGCTCGGTGCACCGAAGTGGAAAGCGGCGCCCGCAACGTCGACAACATTCTGAGTAACACGTTGCTGCCCGAGATCTCACGGATGCTGCTGGCAGCGATGGCGGAAGGCGTTCGTCCTACGGCACTGCGCGTGGGCGTGGCCGAAGACGGAGACTTTACGTACGAAAACGTGGTCGATGCTGCTGCGGTCTGACGCTGCTACGGTTTGACGTAGCGGCTCATCGAGGATACCCGAGGACGTACTGATGGCCTGGTCACAAGCTGATCGACCGTACCGATTGAACACGCCGTTGGGAACGGATGTGCTGTTGCTGCGCGAGTGGCGTGGGGAGGAAGCACTCTCTACGCTGTTCCGCTACACGGTGACGGCGATGAGCACGCGCAACGACATCTCGGCCAAGGAGCTCTTGCTCAAGAAGGTCTCCTTGTTGTTGCGTCTGCCCGACGGCACCGATCGCACCGTGCACGGTGTGGTTAGCCGCATTCGGCGCGGCGGCAAGGCGCCCGTTGGTCTGGTCGCGTACGAGCTCGAGATCCGTCCGCCCCAGTGGGTGCTCGATCTCGACGAAGGCTTTGAGATTTTTCAGAACAAGTCGGCGCGTGATATCGTGAATGCCCTCATGACGGGGGTGAGCACCGCGTGGAAGCTGACGCGCACGGTCGACGAACGCCCGGCCACCTTTCGGTATCGAGAGAGCCGGTGGAACTGTGCCGCTCGCCTCATGGAGCAGGAGGGCGTGTGGTTCCGCTTTGATCACACGGGTGGCGACGCGCAGCTGGTCTGGAGTGACAGCGTCGCATCCGCCAAGGTGGCATGGGGCGTCACCAAGCTCGCGTTCGTCGAATCGGCGGATGATACGTCGCGCCTGACCGGTTTGGGTGTCGACGCCACCCCCTTCGTGTCGAAAACACATCTACGCACGGCCAGCGAATTTCTGGCCATGAAGAGCGTGCACGACACCACCGCGTCGAACGGCGACTTTACGCCGCCGAGCTCGATGTCGGCCTATCTGTTCGACCAGCAGATCGCGGCGCATCACGCACCCGCAGCCGCACCGAACAAGGTGCCGTACGACGCGAAGGTGTACTCGAAGCTGCGTCAGGAGCTCGCCGAGGTCACGGCCGAGGTGTATCACGGCACCAGCACGTATGTCGGACTCGAGCCCGGCGCCAAGTCGGACGTGGTAAACCTGTCGAACGCCAGTTTGAACGCCTCGCTTTTCATCACGAAGGTCGTGCACCGCGGCAGCAACGGCGATTATTTCGCCAACGAGTCGGCGAAGTACGAGTATAGCAACGAGTTCGAGGCGATCCCGGCGGCAACTCCGTTTCGCCCGGCGCGCACCACGCCGTGGCCGCGCATCGGCGGGTCGCACACGGCCGTCGTTGTGGGTCCCGATGGCGACGAGATTTACACCGACGAGTGGGGCCGCGTGCAGGTGGTGTTCAAGTGGGATGAAGACCACAAGCTCGATCTCACGCACTCCTGCTGGGTGCGCGTCGCGACCGCGTCGGCGGGCCAGCAGTTCGGCAGCGTATTTCTACCGCGCATCGGACATGAAGTGATCGTCGAGTTCCTCGACGGAAATCCCGATAATCCGATCGTCACGGGCAGTCTGTACAACAGCGCCAACAAGCATCCGTGGCCGCTGCCCGGCGACAAGAACTCCAGCGGCATTCGCACCAAGTCCACGCTCAAGGGTGGTGCCGAGGACTTCAACGAGCTGCGCTTCGATGACTCGAAGGGCGCGGAGCTGATTTACAAGCAGGCGCAGATGGATCTCGAAACGCTCGTGAAGAATGACGAGCGTCGCGACGTCCAGAACAACCGTACCACGACCATCAAGAGCAACGAGGAAAAGACGGTCAAGGAAGGCTGGGAGAAAACCACCATCGAGAAGGGCGAGCAGTTCATCACGGTGGCCGACAACAACCGGACGCTGCACGTCGAACGGGAGCACGCCATCACCGTGAACGGCGGCGAGACCACCAACGTCGCCAAGGACCGCATCGTCACGGTTGGGCAGAACCAGATGCACGAGATCACGAAGGACAACAGCGTCAAGATCGACGCGAATCAGGAAACGAAGATCAAGCAGAACGACACGACGACGATCGAGATGGGGAATTCCAAGCTCGAGGTCAAGATGGGGAACATCGATGTCGGTGCGAAGATGGGAAACATCACCATCAAGGCCGACATGGGTGCGATCACGATTCAGGCCATGCAAAAGATCGAACTCAAGGTTGGCCTGAGCAGAATCGTCATTGATAATTGCGGCGTAACGATCGAGGGGATGATGGTGAAGGTTGACGGCAAAGTGATGGCCGAAGTGAAGGGCGGCGCCATGGCGACAGTCGACGGCGGCGGCATGACGATGATCAAGGGCGGCATCACCATGATCAATTGATTGGAGACCCCGTGACCATGCCCCCCTCCATCGCGCTCGATCCGCTGGCCGCGCTCACGCCGCCCATGCGGTGGCTGCTCGAGCGCGCCGCGCCCGACGAGCCCGCACTCGCGCTGCTCAATCCCCAGCACACGCTCGAACAACTCTATGTGGCGTGGATGGCGGCTGAGCAGACCCCGTCGGCCATTCGCTTGATCGCCGCGGTGCTCCCCTCCCGCGAGAGCATCTGGTGGGCGTGGGTGTCGGCGCGCTACGCCACCCAGATGGATGGCGGCACCGCCCCAACCGCCGATGATCACGCTACGCTGTCTGCCGTCGAGCAATGGATTGTGCGTCCGGATGATGCGGCCCGGCGAGCCGCGTGGGAAGCGGGCGAGAAATCCGGGCTCGACACGCCGGTCGGCCTTGTGGCGACCGCTGTCTTTCTAAGCGGGACCACGATCGCGCCTCCGTCCGTCCCCCCGGTGCCACCACCGCCCGGCGTAGCCATGCCCATAGTAGCCGGCGCCATCTTGTTGGCCGCCGTTTCGAATACCAAAACTGAACTCATTCCACCAACGTTCGTCTCGTTCGCTGCGCAGGGACTCGAGATCGTGAAGCGACTGGGTGGGTGGGATGCTGCACTCCAGCTGGCGCACGACACGCATCGCCGCCAGCAAGCGGAATACGATCAGGCGACCAATCCACCGGCAGCGAGGTAAGCAATAATGGGCATGCCAGCGTCTCGCATTACCGATATGCACGTCTGTCCAATGGTCACGCCCGGCGTGCCGCCGATTCCGCATGTTGGTGGGCCGATCGTCGTACCCGGTGCCCCAACGGTCATGATCGCCAAGCTGCCCTCCGCCACACTCGGCAGCATGTGCGTCTGCGTCGGCCCCCCCGACGTCATCATCAAAGGGTCCGCAACGGTGCTCCTCATGAAGAAGCCCGCCGCCCGCCTCGGCGACAGCACGGCGCACGGCGGCACCATTGTGCTCGGTGCCCCCACCGTGCTGATCGGCGGCTGAGCCGATCGCCCGTCGCTATCGGCGGATCACCGCCCGAACGGCTGCTCCAGACTCGGCGACTGCGGAGTGAACAGCTCGGCGCCATTCTCCGTGATCACCATGTCGTCTTCCAACCGGATGCCGAACTCGCCCGGGATGTAGATGCCCGGTTCGTCGGAGAACACCATGCCGGGGCGCAACGGCAGCGTGTTGCCGCGCACGAGATACGGCCACTCGTGTCCGTCCATACCCATGCCGTGGCCCACGCGGTGGCTGAAGAATTTGTAGTCGGGACCGAAGCCGGCATCGACGATCACCTTGCGCGCCGCCGCATCCACCGCTTCGCAGGGCACACCCGGCTTCGCCGCCGCCAGCGCCGCGCTTTGCGCGCGATGTTCGATCTCGAATACATCCTTCATGCGCTGCGTCGCCTTGCCGAGCACGAACGTGCGTGAGATGTCGGACGAATAGCCCTCCACTTTGCAGCCGCCATCGATAAGCAAAATGCTCCCCTCGCGTACCACCTGCGGGGTGGCGCTGCCGTGCGGCAGCGCCGAGTACTTGCCGACCTGCACACCCGCTGACCCCGAGTAGCCAAGCTGTTGATGAGCGAGCTGCACCAGCTGCGCGAAGTCGTCCTGCGTCATCCCCTCCTTCAGCGACTTGTAGGCGGCTTCGTACGCCGCGAGGGTAACGGCGCTCGCGTGACGCATGAGCGCGAGTTCATGCGCGTCCTTCACCGTGCGACAGCCAGCGGTGATCGGCGTGCCACTCACCACCGTGACGCCGGGCACGTGCGCGGCCCCGTCAGCGAACATGAAGCGCACCGTCTCCTCGGCGGCGATCGTGGCCGTCGAGAGGCCGCGTGAGGCAAGTCCTTTTCGTAAGAGCTCGTACGGATTCTCGTGCTCTTCCCAGGCCAGCACCTCGGCCTCTCGCCCGAGCGGCCCAAGGCGTGCCTGCTCCATGGCCCGTTCTTCTTCGAACTTCGGCGTGATCAGAAACGCCGCGCCGCGAACGGGAATGATCGCCGCCAGCAGCCGCTCGCTGAGTCCCCAGCGGATGCCGGTGAAGTACTCCATGCTCGTGCCACCGGTGAGCATGAGCGCCGCAGCACCGTTGTCACGCAGGAGCTGTCGCGCCTTCTCGAGGCGTCCCTGTCGCTCCGCCACCGAAATGGGGACCACCCCGTTCTTCATCGGGCGTAACGCGCGAATCGCAGGCGGAAGCACCGGCGGCTGCATGGAGACGGGCGACTCGACCGCCTCGCGTGCCTCGACCGCGGCCGGCACCGACACAACCGCGCCCGCCACGAGTGCCGTTGTAGCTCCAAGAAAGTCACGACGCGTCGCCATGCCGAGCTCCGATGTAGAGAATGGGTGAGTTGCCTTATCTTTATAGCGCTGGCGCGATGCTACGTCGAGTCCAGCCGTCCCACCGTTTATCCAGGCGGACACCTCCACCCGTGTCCGCGCCGCTTTTCATCTCGTGAGGATTCCGTGTTCCTTCCCATACTTCGGCGCGCTGCGCTGGCGGGACGGCGCGGCACCGCAGCCATGTTCGGGCTCGCGCTGTCGATTGCCACTGCCTCTCCGCTCGCGGCCCAAGCCATCGGCACCATCGTCGGCCGCGTCGTTGACGGCGACAACGGTCAGCCGGTTGCCGCCGCGCAGGTCACCGTTGCCGGTACACAGCTCGGACGCTCGACCGGCGACGACGGACGTTTCACGCTGACCAACATCCCGTCGGGTGCGCTGACGATCACGGTGCGTCGCATCGGCTATCAGTTGCAGTCGCGCCCGATCACGCTCGCCGCTGCGGCCACCGTCACCGCCAACTTCACGCTCGTCAAGAGCAGCGTGTCGCTCGCTGGCGTCGTCGTCACCGCCACCGGTGAAGAGCGCAAGAAGGAAGTCGGTAACGCCGTCACCACCGTCGGCAGCGCCGACTTCGAACGCGGTGCGGTCGCGAACACGCAGCAGATTCTGCAGGGTCGTTCCACCGGTGTCACCATTCAGGCGAACGGCGGCGGTCCCGGCTCCGGCGGCAACATTCGCCTCCGTGGCGTCAACTCGATTACACAGGGCAACCGCCCGCTGATCTACGTCGACGGCATCCGTATCTTCAACGGCAACTCGCCGACCGGCGTCTCGTCGCGCCAGTCCGTGTCGCCGCTCAACGACATCGCCGCCGCCGATATCGATCGCATCGAAGTCGTGAAGGGGCCGGCCGCCACCACGCTGTACGGCACCGAGGCATCCGGCGGCGTGATTCAAATCTTCACCAAGCGTGGCCGCGAAGGCCCCGCCGTGTGGACGCTCGAAGCCAGTGCCGGCGTGAATAGCATGGGCGACTTCGGCCCGCGCTCCGATCCGACGCGCATGTTCGTGCGCGAATGCCGCGGGCCAAATGTCGTGGACGGGAACGGCGTCGCCTTCGAAGATGCCACCTGCCCCGCCAGTGGCTCGTGGCTGCAGAACGGCTTCCTGGGCCGTTACTCGCTCGGTGTGCGTGGATCCGGCAGCGGCATCAACTACGCGATCTCCGGGAATCTCGATAACGAGTTCGGCGTGCTCCGCGTCGGTCACAACAAGACCGGCGGCCTCCGCGCGAACCTCGGCTTCGCGCCGTCCAAGACCGTGACGCTCGCGCTCAACACGTCGTGGCAGCGCCGCAATACGGCGATGATCTCCGACGGTAACAGCGCCGACGGATTTCTCCTCAACGTCTCGCGCGGCCCCGGCTCGAACTTCAAGGGCGCCGGCTGCAGCAACACGACGATCACCTGCGTCGTGAACGACACCCTGTTCTCGAAGGGCAACACCATTGGCGGTGATCACTTCATCACCGGCGGCACGGCCACGTGGAATCCGACGGCGAACATCAGCAACCGTCTCTCCATCGGTATCGACTACAACAACAACGATCAGCGAACCGTCAATCCGTTCGGCTATCCGCGCACACCGACCGGGCAGTACTTCCAGACGCTCTGGAATCGTCAGCTCATGACGGTCGACCTCGCGAGCACGTGGAAGCAGACGTACAGCAAGAATTTCTCGGGCACGTCGTCGGTCGGCGGTCAGCTGTTCGACAGCCGTCTCAACTCGACCGACCTGCAGGGCGACAACTTCGCCGGCCCCGGCCTCCCCACATTGATCTCCGCGTCGCTACGTCAGATCACCGATGTGAACCAGCAGCGCGTCATCAACGCCGGCTTCTTCGCCCAGCAGATGATCGGCTGGCGCGACCGCCTGTTCGTCACCGCTGGCGCCCGCGTGGACGGCAACTCGGCGTTCGGCTCGGGCTTCGGACTGCAGACGTATCCCAAGCTCAGCATGTCGTACGTGCTCTCCGACGAATCGTTCTGGCCATCGAATCTCATCGAAACGTTCAAGTTCCGCGCCGCCGTCGGTGAAGCCGGCAAGGCGCCGGGCGCCTTCGACGCCACGCGCACCTGGAACCCGATCGCCGCCGAAGGCGGTCTCTCCGGCTTCACGCCCGGCCAGCTCGGCAACCCGAACCTCGGCCCCGAGCGCACGCGCGAAAGTGAAGTGGGCTTTGACGCCGGCTTCTGGGGCGGCCGTCTCGGCGCGGTGGTCACGTACTTCAGCGCGCGCACCAACGACGCCATCATCAATGTCGCGTATCCGCCGTCGCAGGGCTTCGCCACCAACCAGCCCGAGAACGTCGGCACGATCAAGAATAGCGGCCTCGAAGCGCAGCTCACCGCGTCGTTCGAGCCCACCAGCTGGTCACGCCTCGAAACGCGCTTGCAGTTCACGCGCGTGAAGGGTGAAGCCGTCGATCTCGGCGGTCGCGTCCTCACCATCGACGCGCTCTCGCGCAGCTACGTGCAGGAAGGCTTGCCGCTGCCGTCGTACGTGGGCCTCAAGGTTCGCAACCCGAATGAACTTGGCGCCGCCATCGTCGACACCAACCAGTTCCTCGGCGCCACCTTCCCCACGCAGATCATCAATCCGTCGATCACGCTGACGCTCTTCAAGAATTTCACCATCGACGCCGTCGGTGAATTCCAGCGCGGTGGACATCTGCTCAACGCGATCGGCTTCCAGAACGCCGGACTCGGCATCTGGCAGCCTTGCTTTGCGGCGCAGAAGGCGCTCCGCGCAGCAGCCGCCGGTGATGCGGCGGCCTTGGCCGGCGTGAACGCGAAGGACCGCATGCGCTGCTCGATTGTCGCCGCCCAGCGTGACTACAGCTACTGGGTGGAGAGCTCGGACTTCTTCAAGCTCCGTAGCATCTCAGCCTCGTACGACGTGCCGAAGCGCTTCACGCCCGGCGCCCGCAACATGACCGTCTCGGTTGCCGGACGGAATCTCTTCGTCAACACGAAGTACACCGGCTCCGATCCCGAAGTCGCCGACCAGCGCACGAGCACCTTCTCGCGTCGCGACTACTACGTCTTCCCGACGTACCGCACGTTTCTGTTTAGCGTGAGGACGAGCTTCTGATGCTTACCATGACTGCATTCTCCGCGATGTCCCGCCGTGCCGTACCGGCCGCGACGATCGCTCTCGCGACCCTTCTTGGCGCCTGTGATCTCAAGGTCACGAACCCCGGTCCGCTGCTCGACACGGATCTCAACAACGCCAGCGCTATCCCGGCGCTCGTGAATGGCATGGGTGGCGATCTCTCGAACGCCATCGGCAACTACCTGACCCGCGGATCGCTCGCGGCCCTCGAGCTGCGCCATTCCGGCAACTTCGCCGCCGAGCGCAAGTTCGCCGCTGGCGACATCGCGCCGGAAGACGTGAACGGCGACTGGGCGCGCATGCACACCGCCCGCTACGTCGCCGAAGCCGGACTCGTTCGCATGAAGACTGTGCTCGGCGACGCGTTCGAAACGAACGCCAACACGCCGCGCGCGTACCTCTATGCCGGCTTCGCCAATCGGTTCCTTGGTGAAAACGTCTGCAACGCCGTGTACGACGGCGGACCGGCGCTGCCGAGCAGCACGCACTTCGTGCGCGCCGAAAGCCTCTTCACGCGGGCGCTCACGATTGCCCGCGCGCTGAACAACACGGCGCTCACCAACGCGGCGCTCGCCGGCCGCGCGCAAGTGTACGCCAATCAGGGCAAGTGGACGGAAGCCGCCGCCGACGCGGCGCTCGTGCCGGTCGCGTTCCGCCACAACGCCGTCTTCTCGATCAACACCACGCGAGAGAATATGGATCTGGCGACCCAGACCATCTCGCGTCGTGAAGTGACGGTCTGGAACACGGTGTGGGTGGCCGATCGCGATTCCCGTGTGCCGTACGACACGGTGAAGACGGGCACCACGATCACCAAGGGGCAGGACGGTGCCACCAACTTCTTCCGCCAGCGGAAGTACATCACCCTTGGAGACCCCGTCGCACTCGCCAAGGGCACCGAAATGCTGCTCATTCGTGCCGAAGCGGCCCTGCGGGCCAACGACGTTACGAATGCGATGCTCTTCATCAACCAGGGTCGCACGGCCGCGGCCTTGGCTCCGCTCACCGCGACCACGGTGGCCGACGCCTACGTGCATCTGATGCGCGAACGCGGCGCCGTGCTCTGGCTCGAAGGCCGTCGCCTGTTCGACTTGCGTCGTTGGCTGGCGGAAGGTCGGAACACGTCGCTGCAGGGACGTAGCACCTGCATCCCGATCAGCCTCGAAGAGCGTGGTGCCAACCCGAACGTCAGCGGCGCGCAGTAACGGCGCCGGTCACAGAGTACACAAAGCGGGGGTGCGGCGAGAGCCGCACCCCCGCTTTGTCGTCGTCGCCCCTAGATCGGCCGACGCCACATCACGAAGGTCGTTCCGTCTACGTGCCGGAGCGGCACCCTCTTCGCCAGCGCATTCAGCGCCGCGAACACGCCGGGCGCGTGTCCGGGCCCGGCGTAGTCGTGCCACAGCACCAACCCTCCCGGCTTCACGATCCGCATCGCTTTGGCAGAGTCGCTCTCCACATACGACTGCGCGTGGGATCCGTCCACAAAAACCAGATCGGCCCGGTTCAGAAAGGGCGCTTCGTCGAACTGTTTGCTGTCGCCGTACAGCTGCTCCACGCGGTCGGCGTATGGCGTCCCGGAGTACAGGAACTCGTCGAACGCCGACTCACGCAGAGCGAACTTGGTGTCTTCGTCCGTGTCGTTTGGTGCTTTGACGTATTCATGTTGCTGTGATGGCGCTAAAGTGATGGTATTAATCGAGGCGTTACTCGGCGCGTTCCGGCTCCACAGATAGGCCGTTTTCCCGGTGCATGTGCCGAATTCGAAGAGGCGCTCCGCCCGTTTCGCCAGCACCGCCAGGATCCAGGCCTCCGCATCGCTGGTGCCGCCCGGCACCAGCATCGGGCCACGTCCGATGAACGTCACTTCCGTCTCGATCGTCGGACCGAAGCGGCCCGGGGTAAACACCGGATCGAGTTCGTGCAGCCGGATGCGTCTGATTGGCCACGGTCCGAACAGACCTTGCTGCTTCCGGCGAGCCCGGTCGGCGAGCAGCCGAACGGTCAGCATCAGGCACACGACGCCGCACAGCGCGGCAACGATCCAGGCGGTCATTCGATTGGGCAAAGAGGGGAATTCTTGGCGGGCCAGCGCGCCGACAATCGGCGCGTTCTATTGTCGGAGGTCGCGTGCTATCCCGCCAGAGATGTGGGTGATGTTAAACACACGTTGGCATCTATACTCTGCTCCCGCCTCCCGCTCAGGACCCATGCGTCGCGCATTGCATTTGTTGTCCACGTTGGCTCTCGTCACCGCTCCGCTGCACGCGCAGAGTGCAGGTGGCGTTCCGTCCAGCGGCACGCTGGTCATCACCAACAAGTCACCAGCCACCGCGACCATCATCGATGTCGCGAGCGCCCGCGTGCTTGCCACGTTACCCACGCAGCCGGGCCCACATGAAGTCGTGCTGTCGCGCGACGGACGCGTCGCCGTGGTGTCCGACTATGGCGCGCAAACCGGCGGCAACACGCTCACGGTCATTGACGTGCCAGCGCTGCGCGTGGCGCGCACCATCACCCTCGGTGCGTACCGACGGCCACACGGGCTCGTGCTCCTCCCCGGCGATTCCTTGGTAGCCGTCACGTCGGAGACCAACAAGCAGCTGCTCATCGTGCGCATCGCGACTGGTGACATCGTGCAGGCGATCGCCACGCAGCAGAACGGGTCGCACATGGTGGGCGTCACCGCGAACGGCACCCGCGCGTGGACCGGAAACATCGGCAGCAATTCGATCTCTGAACTCGATCTCGTGAAGGGCATCGTGCTGCGCAACATCATGGTGCCTGCACAGCCCGAGGCGATCAACGTGACGCCCGATGGACGCGAGGTCTGGGTGGGCAGTAACGCGACCGGGTTACTCAGTGTGGTCGACGCCGCCAGCGGGAAGGTATCGACCGCCGCCGAAGGCTTTGGCTGGCCCTATCGCGTGCTCTTCTCGCCGGACAATGCGCTGGTACTGCTCCCCGATCTCAAGAAGGAAGAGCTGCGCTTCGTGGATCGCCGCACGCGCCGCGAACTCGGACGCCTCGCCCTTCCCGGCATGGGACCACAGGGCATCATCTTCACGCCCGACGGCACGCATGCGTTCCTGTCGTTGAGTACTGGTGCGCGGATCGCGGTCATCGACGTCGCAGCCCGCCGTGTCGTGCGCGAGATCACCGCCGGTGACACGCCCGACGGCATCGCGTACACGACCCGCGTCGTCGATGCGTTGCCGGCCGGCTTTCGCGGGGCATTCGCCGACGCGGACAGTAGAGCGCGCACCATCGTGTTTTGGTATCAGTGCGTGGGCGCGATCGCGCGCCTGCGCGCCGAGGGAGGGTTCGGACCGGCAGCGACCGCACCACGCCTCATCTACTGCGAGCGAACGCGCGACGGCGTTCCGGTTGGTGGCGTGTACGACATCGACCCCGCCTTCCGTTCGGTGCAGCGATTCAGCGCCGTGCGACTCGATGGTACGCGCGAGCGGTACAGCGGGGCGATCGATACCGCTCGCGTTGCGCTGGAGGCCAAGCTGGTCAACGACGTCACTCGCGAGGTGACCCCGGCGTTCGCGAAGCTGGGACGGCCCTTCTCGGTCGTACCGGTGCCGCGGAGCGACGGCGGGCTCGAAGCGTGGGCGATTCCTCGCGCCACGAAAGCTCGCATGTTCGTGACGGGGGGTGAGGTAGCCTTCGCGCGCCTCACCGACGGCGCGATACGCCGCACGGTGGATCACACGGCCACCTGGACTCAGCTTCCGTTGACCGCCGACGGCGAACTCGAAATCCCGAGCGCTGAGCGCGACGTGGCCGCCGTCGCCGATCTGTTCACCGCGCACTATCATGGCGCGCTCGGTCGTGACGTCAGTGTGCACACCGCCACCATGGTGAGCCGGCTCGTCTCGGGCATCGATCCTGTCACGGGCGCCCGCGCGGTGTGGCAACATGCCGTGAAAGCACCGGCGCGTTGACGCACAGGATGCGGCGCGATCGACCGACGGCACGACGCCGATCGGAGAATCTCCCGTTACGTCCGGGTGCTATACTCTCAAGGACCCGTCGCGTTGGCAGTCTTGCGCCCCACCATCCCGAGCCTGCCGTATGAACGACGCCATGATTGTCTACGCCATCAACCTGATCATCGGCGCCATCCTCGCTGGTGTGATGGGACGATACTGGCGGCTGGACGCGCGCGGTGGCGCGTTGCGCTATTGGATCGTGGCGGCCTGGACACTCACCTCCGCCGATCTGCTCTTCGTGCTCCGCGCGGCGTATCCCGACGTGGTCGTCCGGATGCTGCCGACGCTGATGGTCACCGTTGGTCAGCTAGTGCTGATCTTCGCCGCGCAGCGCACCGCGGAGCGCCCGACCACCGCACGCATCGCCGTCCTCATCTTCGCGCTGCATACGATCTTCTTGTTTGGCTTCATGGTGGCGCCGCAGTTCTCGGACTGGCGATCGGTCGGGAACACGATTCTCTGGGGTGCGCTCGCGTTTCAGGCGGCCTGGGTGCTATCACGACCAATCGGCGCGCAGCGTTCCGTCATGCAGATTCCAGCAGTGGTCCTGGCGGCGCACGGCGTGTTTCAAGCGATGCGACTCGTGTTGGCCCTGCGAGCAGCCGCGCGTCCGGGCGAAGGTCTTGGCCCGCTTGTGCAGCTCATCGGTGACCTCGAAGTCAGCCTGTTCATGGTCGCGCTCTTCGTGAGCGTACTGGCCGCCTTCCTCGAGCAGAGCAATCGCGAGCTGCGCGCCGCGATGGACGATGTCGTCCAGCTGTCGTCCATGCTGCCGTTGTGCGCTTGGTGCAAGAACGTCCGCAACGACGACGGCTACTGGCAGCGCATCGAGACGTACCTCACCACGCATCGGGTGAACGTCACGCACGGCATCTGTGAGGATTGCGCGGCGACGCATGGCGCGACCCCGCCGCCGGCAGCGCCCGCCACGCCGTAGCGTTACTCGTATTGCCCCTTTGCCGCCGTGCCGTCGAACGGCTTCGGCATGGCCACATCGGCCGGTGGCTGCACTTCCCGCAATCCCACGGTGGTGAACGGACGCGAGGTGTCGGTGAGCACGCATTCGCGGAACCACTGCATCGGTGGTTTCGTCTCGTCGACGGTGAGATGCTGCACCGCCTTGATGCGAATCGGTGATCCCTTGAGGCCGCAGTCGAACGTCAAAATACGATTCTTGTGCACGGGCGGGACTTTCAGCACGCTCGGGCGCAGGATCGCCGGTTTATCTTCCACCGTCACGCACATGATCCCGCCATTCTTCTTCAGATAGGCGCGCACCACGTTCGCTTTGTCTTTCGCTTCGCTTTCGCGTTCGAAAGTGTCCTTCGGGATCCGGTTGCCGTGCTTGTCGTACAGTCGGCACGGTACGTCGTCGTTGTAGAGCTGCTGGCGGACACAGTCGAACGCCCACGCGTAACGCATCACCCACGACACGAACGTGACGCTGTTTGGATTGCGCTGATACTGGTCGCCCACATAGCGCCACCACGTCCCGAGATTCTTCTCGATCATGGTGATCGTCTCTTTCCACTCGAGGCGCGGCATCTCGACGAACGAGCCGAACGTGCTCGGCTTGTAGTGCAGCTTGAATTCCACGGCGAGCTTATTGCCGAAGTTTTCGGCCGGGCCGTCCCTGATTGTCGGGGTGGCGCTTTCGAGAATCCAATGGCCCATGTCGCGACGCTCCTGCAGGGTGTGGCGCGGTAACTCAGATCGGAAGGTGCGGCGAACATACGGCCTGAGTGCCGACGCCGCGAGACGTTTCCGGCGTCTATCCTGTCAGTGCGGGTACCCGTAGGTCACGCGCAGCCCCGCCTGATCGGGGTGATACGACGTCTGCGTATTCGCGAGATGCGAGGTCATGATCGTGAATGCCTGCGCCGCGGCGCCATCGAGCGCCGTCACCACTCCCGGTTTCACATCGCCCTTGTACGCGTGCACGCGCACGCCGGCATATCCCAGTTCCAGCAAGGCATCATAGAACCGTTCGCCGAATGACGATTTCAGATTCGGGCGCGCGTCCATGCGCTGATGGCGCGCGATGATCGGCGCGAGCGTCGCCTGCACCCGCGGCGCTACGCGCGCGCCAAGTGCGTCACGGTGCTTCGGCAGCGCGTCCTGAATCTCCGGCTCGAAGTGCGTCCGAATCTGCTGCTCGGCCAGCGTCAGCTCCTGCACCCGACCGAACGCATTATCGGTGAAGCCTCCACCACAGGCGAGGAGCTCGATCAGGCGGTGCGACGTGGGCAAGCCCTCTTTGCGCATTGTCTTGGCGAGGTGCTTGGCCGTATAAGTCTTCCACTCCGGTGCGGGCCCATCGTCCACCAGATCATCGATCGCCGTCAGCGGCCGCTTGATGTTGTCAGCGCGCTTGAGCACCTCGCTCGCCGCATTCCGATCGGCCCCGGCCTTCTCCATGCCCGAAAGGCCGCTCCCGTGGATCACCACATAGAGCGTGTCGTCGGCGCCGATGCCGGCGAGACAGCCATGTCCGCCTCGCCGGTTGTTCCACTTCGCCAATCCCTTCAGAGCATTATTGCGCCGCGTGCCGTGGCAGCTGCCGGGATTTTGCAGATTGAGCTTTTCCTCCAGGCCAACGGCCGCCTTGAGCAGCTCAGGCGTCGGGACCGGTAGATAGACGTAGCTCGCCATGACTCGCGGGGTGGGAGGGAGTGGTGCCCGAATGTACGACAGCAATCACGACAGCACACGCTACAAACAACGGCGCCCCAGCCAAAGCCCGGGCGCCGCTCTCATATCCGTTCGTGTTTCCACAGTGGCTAGGGAGGGAATCGAACCCCCGACACGCGGATTTTCAGTCCGCTGCTCTACCAACTGAGCTACCTAGCCATACCATCGACAGACCCTCAGGCTAACCAACCCAATGGTCATTCCGCAAGCGCTGGCGTCGCTCCGGACACCATCTGAGCAAAACGTACGCCGTAAACGTACACCGTTATCCTACTTCACCCGACCCACGCTCGACACATGCGCGTTCACCGCGTGATTCACGCGCACCCCAAACACGCCATCGGGACGCACCGTCGCCCGCGGCAGCCGCACCGCCTCGGTGCCGTTCACCGTGAACGCCACGTCCGCCGCCGACACGTCCACCCGCAGCACGTTCTTGGCCGCATCGGTGCCGGCCTGTTTGGTGATCGCTGCCAGCGAGGTCCAGTCGGTCAGCGTGACCGTCTTCTGCCCCTGTCGCTGCTTCACCAGGAACTTGCCGTCGTTGCGCAGCAGAAAATACGTGTACGACTGGGTCGCGTCGGACAGCGCCGACCCGCCCACGAACAGGCCATACCCTTCCAGATCGCGACCCTTGGTCGGAAACAGGAAGATCGTGCTTTCCACCGTGTAGGCCCCCGACGCCGCACTGTCGGGATGCCACAGAATCGCCGCCGGCCCCGTCGTGAGATGAAACCCCGGCGTCATCTGCGCGAACGCGATCGTATCGACGTCGCCCGCCATCTTGTGACCGCCCGCATCGGTCCGCACCTGCCACCCGATCGGTCGCTTCCCTTCGTTGCCGCCCGTCTTGTGTTCCTGCGCCAGCACCGTCAACGGGAACGCGATCGACGCGCACAACGCTACGCCCATCGCGATGGAGAGCGCCGATACCCGGGACGCGCGACCAGTCATATGAAACTCCAGTGTAGACGGTAGTACTCCCTACCCCGTACCCCCTTACTCCCTACCCCGTACTCCCTACTCCCTACTCCCTACTCGGCCTTAGTCGCCGTCGCCGTGATGATGCTCTTCAAACCACCACGCACGTTGAAATCGCCGACCACCGTCATCGTGTGCGGATCGCACGCCGCCACCAGATCATCAAGGATCCGGTTCACCGCACGCTCGTAAAAGATGCCGTCGTTGCGGAAGCTCCAGAGATACATCTTCAAGCTCTTCAGCTCGAGACATACCTCGGCCGGCTGATACGTGATGCGGATCGTCGCGAAGTCGGGAGCGCCGCCCTCGAGCAACTTCAACTCCGCCGCATCGGTTTCGATGCCGCCGAGTGGACAGAGCGACGTGAATTCCGTCGTCTCCATGAAAATTTCGTACTTGCGATCCCCGTAGGGATTCGGAAACGTCTCCAGCAGTTCAGGCTTGGGCATGCCCGAATGTAATGCGAGAACGGCAACCGGTCAGGTGAGGTCGCGCAGACGCTTCGACCATTCGTCCAACAGCAGTCGCTCGGCCTGCGTCAAACTCGACATCCCTTCGGCCGCGATCTTGTCCAGCACGGCATCCAGCGCGGTGCTCGGCTGCGGCGCGACGGCCGTCTGGCCGGGGCGCGGCGTCGGACGCGGTTCCGGGCGCGGTTCGGGACGTACGCGCGACACCGCCGCCTTGCTCTGCGCCACGATATCGTCGACTTCCCGCTCACGCGGACGCGATGATTTGGGCACCGCGCGCGGCGTGTCGTCACCGTAATCCGGCGCCGACGCGATGCGATTGCGGAAACGACCCAGACTGCCGGCACCCGGGGCACGGAGATACACCCAGCCCGCCAACATGCCGCCGATGTGCGCGGCGTACGCCGTGCCGCCGATGCTGCCGGAATCGACCACGGCCATCGTGATGTTGATCAGCGCCATGAACACCACCAACCACTTCACCTTCATCGGCACCACGCCGAAGAACAGCACTTCATCGTCGGGCCAGCGCGAGGCGTACGCCACCGCGATGCCAAGAATCGCCGCCGATGCGCCGACCAGCGTGCCGCCGTTGCGCTGGAACATGTAGTGAAACGCCCAACCGCCAATGCCGCACCAGAGGTAGTACCACACGAAGGTGCTGCTGCCCCACGCCCGCTCCACGCGCGGACCGAACAACCACAGCGTCCACATGTTCAGCAGCAGATGCATGATGCCGCCGTGCACGAACATGTACGTGCCGATCGTCCACAGCGAACGTGACGCCAGATCACCGGCCGAATACCCAAACCAGTTCGCCATGTTCGCATCGCCGACCAACGTGGCCTGCACGAAATACACGCCCACGCACAAACCGATCAGCCAATAGACGGCCGACGGGTTACGGGGTTGATCGAAATCGTCGTACGTGACGTAGGCCATGGCAGGACGCGAAAAGACGCGAGAAGAGCTACGAGAACAACGGCATCAGCCCCGTAGCCGATCCCGGTTCGTGAGCGCCAGTTGCACGATGCGCTCACAGAGATCGGGAAACAAGACACCGGCGGCGGCCGCCGCCTGTGGGATGAGACTGGTCGGCGTCATCCCGGGCAACGTGTTGGCCTCAAGACACCACGGCTGCCCGTGGGGGTCCAGCCGGAAGTCGATTCGGGCGTATCCACCCAATTTCAGCGCCACGAAGGCCCGGCGCGCCTGATCAGCCAGTGTGGACTCGACCTCCGGCGACAGTTCGGCCACGAACTCCTTGGCCATCCCCGGCGTGTATTTGCACTCGTAGTCGTACAGCTCCTTCATCGGTACGATCTCGATGGTCGGCAGCACCACGTCACCCAGAATGCCCACCGTGAGTTCCTGCCCCGGCACGAACCGCTCAACCATGACCTCGTCGTCGTACTTGAAGGCCTCGGTCACCGCCGCCGCCAGCTCACCCGGCTCGCGCACGATCGACAGGCCCACCGTGCTGCCCTGCTTGGATGGCTTCACCACTACCGGCCAGTCCAGTTGACGCCCGACCTCCTCGGCGTCCATGACGCCGTCCGCCGGCGCCATCATCCAATTCGCGGTGGCCACACCCGCTGCCCGCAGCACGACCTTCGAGAGGTGCTTGTCCATGGCCAACGCGCTCGCCAAGTGGCCGCTGCCGGTATACGGCACACCCACGAGGTCGAGGAGGGCCTGCACCGTGCCGTCTTCGCCCTGACCGCCGTGCAGCGCCAGAAACACGCACTCGGCGTCGGTGATCTCGGTCATGGTGCCAAGCGCCGGCGAGAGGGACTGGGAGGATAGTCCGGCCAGCGCGTCGAGCGACGGCGGCGCACTCCCCACACCAGCGGCCAGCAGCGTGCGCTCGGTTTCCCGCGTGAACACGCCTTCGGCGGGGTCGAGGCAAATCACCTCATGGCCCTTGGCACGGAGCGCCACCGCAATACGCAGCCCCGACGACAACGACACTTCACGTTCGGCGGAGACGCCGCCCAGCAACACGGTGATTCGCATGCGTGAAAGCTACATCCGAATCCGCTCGCGTCGTCAGTCTGCCGTTGTCGGCGTCAGTCGGCGTCGTCGGTGCTCAGGGCGAACGCAATCGCACGGCCCAGCATCGCTTCGTCGGGAATCCGATCCCATTCCTGCAGCACGATCACATGGTCGAACGGGTCGAGTGTCACGTGTCGTCCGGTCTGCGGCGCGGTGATGTCCACAGCGATCCACGCCTGCCAGAGCGTGAGTCCCTGCTTATTGATGACGACCCCATGGGCATCTTCCCACGTGGAAGGACGCGGATCGGCGAACAGAGCGGCCAGCCGGCCACGACTGAAGTCGCGTAGCGGTGCACCAAGCGCGTCCGTGAACCGGTCGAGTACGTTGATCATGAAGAGTATGACAGGACCGATACTGGTCGGGCAGCCCGTCAGCGAGCCATCGCGTTCCGTATCGTGTAGGGGAGACGTGGCAGCTGGGACGAAGTAACGGACCAGTCACGACGCGCTCCCCTCACGAGCGGCGATGGCTAGCGGTGCATCAGATGTTCGAGCACATCGAAGCGCGTCACGATGCCCTGCACCACACCGTCCTTCTTCATCAACACGGCGCGGTTGCTCTTCGACAACAGCTTCGCCACGCTCTCCACCGGCTGATCGCTTTCGACCACCGGGAACGGCTGATCCATCACGTCACTCACCGACTGATCGAGCACCTTCGGATCGGCCAGCGACTTCGACGTGAGCTGTGATTCCGCCACGCTGCCGATGCACACCGCGCCATCCATCACCGGCACCTGCGACACGTTGTGCAGCGCCATCAGGCGAATGGCCTGACGCACCGAGGCCCCCGGCGCCACGCTCACGATAGCCGGTGCGCTCGCGTCCTTGTTGCCGAGCACCGCGGCGATGGTCGTGGGCGACACATCGAGCATCTGGTTCTCGCGCATCCATTCGTCGTTGAACACCTTGCTGAGATACCGCTCGCCGGTGTCGCAGAGGAAGGTGACGACGCACGCGTCGGGATCATCGAGACGACGCGCCACATTCATGGCGGCGTGTGCGATCATGCCGGCGGATCCGCCCACGAAGATGCCTTCTTCACGCGTGAGACGACGCGCCATCCCGAAGGCATCCTTGTCGCTCACCGAGATGAATTCATCGATCACACTCATGTCGAGCGTGAGCGGGATGCAGTCCTGGCCCACGCCTTCCACCTTGTACGGCGCGCCGGTGGGATGTCCCTCTCCCTTGCTGCGCCACAACTCGGCGAGCACCGATCCCATCGGGTCCGCGGCGATGATCTTGATGTTCGGGTTCTTGCTCTTGAGGTAGCGCGCGACGCCGGTGATTGTGCCGCCCGTGCCGGCACCGGCCACGAAGTGCGTGATCCGACCATCGGTCTGCTCCCAGATTTCGGGACCCGTGGTGGCCATGTGCGCCGCCGGATTGGCCGGGTTCTCGAACTGACCTGCCAGCACGGCGCCTGGCGTCTCGCTCACGATACGCTTGGCCATCATCACGTAGTTCTGCGGATGATCGTGCGGCACCGCAGTCGGTGTGATGATCACTTCGGCCCCGAACGCCTTCAGCAGGCGCACCTTTTCCTGCGACATCTTGTCGGGCATCGTGAAAATGCAGCGATAGCCCTTGAGTGCCGCCGCGATGGCCAGTCCGACGCCGGTATTGCCGCTCGTCGCTTCCACGATCGTGCCGCCGGGCTTGAGCGTGCCGGCGCGTTCGTGCGACTCGATCATCGGCATTCCGACCCGGTCCTTCACGCTGCCGCCCGGATTGAAAAAGTCGGCCTTGCCGTAGAGGGGCGTCCGGATGCCACGCGCCACGCGGGCCAGCCGAATCATCGGCGTCCAGCCGATCGTTTCCAGGACACTGCCGTAGGGGCGGCGATGCCGGATGTGTTCTTCGTGCACAGCCGCATCGGTGGGAGCCGCGTCGGACGTGTGGGGAGTCGCCAGGGTGGTGGACATGGCAGGATTTGTCACAGGGAGTCCCCGGGGAGCGTTGGCCCCTCGGGATGTCGGAAATGCACGGGGAAGATCAACGACACGGGAATCGGGGTGCCACGCAAGCGGGCGGCGCGGAACCTCAATCGGGACACGCCGGCCAACGCCGCCTGATCAAGCTCGGGGTGGCCTGACGGCTCGATGATCCGGGTACTATCGGGTACGACGAGACCGTCCGACGCGACAAACAGCCGAAGCAGCACGTTGCCCTGTATTTTCCGTTCATACAGGGACAGCGGATACCGGAACGGCACGTCGACATTCAACATCTGTGGACGCTCGTCCGGCATCGCGCGAAACCAGTCCGCACTCCCCGGTCGCGCCGATCGTCCTCGCTCGGAACAGCTGAGCAGGCCGAGGGTGAACAGGACAGGGAGCAGCACTGGTCGAATCCCACCCGATCGCATGCTGGAATGTACACCCGCTTCGCGCACGCGGCGGAATCGTCCGTCCTCCATCAAACCGCCGTCGATATGCTCTCGTTTCGCGCTCGCTCCGACCGTCCGGCTTCCGCTCGCACCTCGCGCTGCGGGCCACTGCTCGCGCGCGCGAGCATCGCGCTGCTGTTGCTCAGCGCCTGCTCGGGCGACAAGAGCACCGGCCCCGGACCAGTCGCGGCGGCGATCAAGACGCAGGCCGGCAACGCGCAAACGGGGGTCGTTGGCGCCGCGCTGACCGTACCGCTCGCCGTTGTGGTCACCGACAAGGACGGCAAGACGATCTCCGGCGCGCGCGTCGACTGGGATGTGGGGCCTGGATCGGGCACCGCCTCGCCGACGCGCTCCACGGCCGACGCGCGTGGTGTCGCGACCACGGTGTGGAACCTCGGTACGACCGCCGGCACCGCGCGCCTCACCGCGCAGGTGAACGGCGTCACGCCGGTCGTGTTCACGGCCACGGTGATCGCCGGACCCGCCGCGTTGCTCGTGGCGTCACCGGAAGCGGCCTATCTCAACGTCAGCGACACCGTGCGGGTACGCGGATCGCTGCGCGATCAGTTCGGCAACACCATTGTCGGCCAGTCGATCACGTACAGCACGCTCGATCCGGCGTTGGCGTCGGTGAGTTCCACGGGACTCGTGACGGCGGTGGCCGTCGGTACCGCACGTGTAATCGCCGAGGCATCCGGAAAGGCCGATACGGTACCGGTGAGCATCTCGGCTGCCGGATCGAGCGTGTGTGGCCCACTCACGGCGCGCGCACTCGCGCTCGGCGAAGTGTACATCCCGCCTGCGGGCAGCTCGAGCATTACCGCCTGCCTCACGTCGCCGGCGGCGATCAACGGCGAGTACGCCCTCACGCTGGTCTCGACGGCCACATCGTTCGGTACGTCGTCACCGGTGGACCTGATCGCGATCGGCAGCACCGGCCCCACGCTCGCCGCCCTCACGGCCGATGCAAATCCCTTCACGGCGGGGGGTGCACCAGCGTCCGTGTCGACGGATGCATCGTCGACGCTCACGGCGTTCGATGCCGCACCGACGATGTTGTCACCCGTCCGCGCGGCCGAGCTGGCGCGCCGCGAAGTCGAACAGCGCGAACTGACGCCGCTGGTGAGTGACGCGCGTGACTGGATGGCATCGCGCACAACGAGTTCGCGCGCGGCGTACGCCGTCACGGCCGCCGAGGTGAAGGTGGGCGATGTACTCCGCCTGAACGTGAATGCGAACGTGGCATGCTCCAGCGCCGACCTGAAGTCGGGACGCGTGGCCGCCGTTGGCACGAAGTCGATTATCGTGAGCGACACCGAGAATCCCACGGGCGGATACACCGACACCGAATACGCCGCGATCGCCGCCACCTTCGATACGCTGGTGTTTCCGATGGACACGACGGCGTTCGGGGCGCCCTCGAACGTCAGCGGCTACGGCAAGATCATCCTGCTGTATACCCGCGCCGTGAACGCCCTCACGCCGTCTGGGGCGGGCTATACGATTGGCGGCTTCTTCTTTGCGCGTGACCTGTATCCGAAGTCGGCGAAGAATGGCCTCGCCGCGTGCGCGGCGTCGAATGAAGCCGAGATGTTCTACCTGTTGGCGCCCGATCCCAACGGCACGGTGAATTCGAACAAGCGCACGAAGGATGAGGTGACGCTGCTGAACCTCACGACCATCGCGCACGAGTTTCAGCACCTCATCAACTCATCGCGCCGCTTGTATGTGAACACGGGTGCGCGGCCCAACGAGGAGACGTGGCTGGACGAGGGATTGTCGCATCTGGCGGAAGAACTGCTGTATTTCCGCATCGCCAATGTCACCTCGCGCCAGAATCTCAGCCTGACCGACGTGGCCGGAAACGCCACGCGTTCGGATCAGTTCCGCAACTATGCCTCGCAGAACTTCTCGCGCTTCTACAGCTATCTGATCGCGCCCGAAGTGAACTCGCCGTACGCGCCCAACGACTCGTTGGCCACGCGCGGCGCGAGCTGGAATTTCCTGCGCTATGCCGCTGGTCGTCAGGGCGCGACGGGGGAAGCGTCGTTCCTGCGCTCGCTGGTGAATTCGAATACCACTGGCGTGGCCAATTTGCAGAACGTGCTCTCCGGCAGTCAGTTCGCCGACTATCTGCGTGACTGGTCGGTGTCGCTCATTGCCGACGACTTCTCGGTGGCCACCACGGCCGCGCTGTCGTCCAGTTACATCATGCCGTCGTGGAATTTCCGCAGCATCTACCCAGGGCTGCGCTTCTCCGGTGGCACGGCCCTCGGGGTGTATCCGATCGCCACGCGGTCGCTGATGTCGGGCTCACCACAGCGTGTCCTGTTGGCAGGCGGCACGAGCTCATTCGTGCGCTTCGGCATTCCCGCCGGACGCAGCGCCATCGTCACGCTGTCGTCGAATGGCGCGCTGCCGCCCAGCACGCTCAGGTACGCGCTAACGCGACTGCGCTGACGCGACTGCGCTGACAGTTACGATCGCTGCTTGAGCGTGATCTCGTAGAGTTTCGACCAGAGCTTTCCGGTCACGAACAGACGATCACGCACCGCATCGTATGCGATGCCATTCATGACATCTTCGTTGCCGGTGCGATCCATCGACGGCAGAATGCCCTTGAGATCGATCCATCCCGTTACGTTGCCCGTGGCGGGATCGATGCGCGCGATCTGCTCGCTCTGCCAGATGTTCGCCCAGATCTCGCCCTTCACCCATTCGAGTTCGTTGAGCTGCGACACCGGCGTGCCATGATCGGTCACGGTGATCGTCTTCTGTACCGCGAACGTGGCCGGATCGCGCCACACGATCGCTGACGTGCCGTTGCTCATGATGATGGCTGACCCGTCGGTGGTGAGTCCCCACCCTTCGCCGTCGTAGGTGAACTCGCCGGTGCGCTTGAATGTCTTCCAGTCGTACACGAACGCCTTGCCGGTCGTCCACGTGATCTGGATCAGCTTGTCGCCCAGCAGCACGATGCCTTCACCGAAGTGGGGTGCTTCGAGATCCTGCTGACGGATCACGCGACCGGTATTGAGCTCGACTTCACGAATGTTCGACGAGCCCACCTGCCCGGTGCTCTCGAACATCCGGTCCTCGTGCCACACGAGTCCCTGCGTAAACGCCTTCGGATCGTGCGGATAACTTTGCACGACCTCGAAGCGGAACGTCGGCGTGCGCGCGGCCACGGTGCCGGTCGTGTCTCCGTTCGCCGCACTCGCCGCGCCGCGATCCCCACCGCACGCCCCGAACGCGCCGGCCGTCGAGACGAACGCCACCGTACCGAACAGAATGACGACCGAAGCCGTCCGCGAACGTCGCATGCTGGAGAGAATAGCCATCAGTCAGGTTGCCGCAGGAGGAGAAGCGATCGGGACGACGGATTCGCTCGATCTGTGTGTCTCACGTGCCATCCACCCATTCGCGCAGCGCTCGCAGCAGCAACACGAGATCCGCCAGTTGGTGATTGGCGTTCAATCCGCTCGGACTCGGTAGTACCCACAACGCCGAGGTGGCGAGCCGTTCGTCTTGCAAGCCCAGCGCGGCCTTGGGACGCCCGAATGCCGTGCGGTAGGCGCCGATTCCCAGGAAGGCCACCACCCGCGGCCGTTGCGCTTCCACCAACCTACGCAGCCGCTGACCACCCGCCACGTACTCCTCGGGGCTGAGCTCCGCCGCCGTGGCCGTGGTGCGCTCCACCATGTTGGTGATGCCGATGCCGAGGGGCAGCAGCTCGCACTCTTCCCACGGGGCGAACAGGCGCGGCGTAAAGCCGGCGCCGTGCAGGGCCGGCCAGAAGCGATTACCGGGCCGGCCGAAGTGATGGCCGATCGCGGCGGTATAGAGCCCGGGATTGATGCCGCAAAACAGCACGCGCAGCCCGGGCGCGACCAGATCGGGCACGATCAGATGGACCGCCGCGGCCAACGCCGCCTTGGTCGGCTTTGTCGGTAGACGCGCGTCAGTCACTGAGGGACTGCTTGAGCGAGGCCAGCGCCGTCAGGGCCTGCATCGGCGTCATTTGATCGGGTTCGAGCGCGCCCACCGCATCGGCCAATCGGGTCAGCGCCGGATCAGGCGTCGCCGGTGCACTCGCATCGCCGAAGAAACCCAGCTGTGGGGTGGGCCCGCCGGGCTGCTTCAGGCGCGGGCCCTTCCGTGACACACTCTTCGGCGCCGCCAACCCATCGGCCGTCAAGCGCGCGGCCATCTGTTCGCCTTCGCCCTCGAGCAGGGCCAGCACTTCCTTGGCGCGTGCAATCACCGCGGCCGGCAATCCCGCCAAGCGTCCCACCTCGATGCCGTACGACCGATCGGCTCCGCCGGGAATGAGGCGGTGCAGAAACAGCACCTGATCACCCACTTCGCGCACGGCGACCGTGAAGTTGCGCACGCCACTCAGCTCACTCGCCAGCTGCGTGAGCTCGTGGTAGTGCGTCGCGAACACGGTCTTGCAACCGATCGCATCGTGCAGATGCTCGCTCACACTCCAGGCGATCGACACGCCGTCGTACGTGCTCGTGCCGCGGCCGATTTCATCGAGCAGCACCAGCGACCGTTTGGTGGCGGTGTGCAGAATCGCGCTCGTCTCGCTCATCTCGACCATGAACGTGGACTGCCCGCGCACCAGATTGTCGCTGGCCCCGACGCGCGTGAACAGCCGATCCACGATCGGTAACTTCGCCCGTCGAGCCGGAACGTACGCGCCGACCTGCGCCATGAGCTGAATCAGACCGACCTGCCGTAGAATCGTGCTCTTACCCGCCATGTTCGGACCGGTGAGCACGATCATCTGGCCGTCTTCGCTGAGCACAAGATCGTTCGGGATGAACTTCTCGCGCGCCATCATCCGCTCCACCACCGGATGACGTCCGGCCACGATCTCCATGTCGAAGCCGTCGTTCAGCTCCGGCCGTGCATACTGCTCACGTTCTGCCACTTCGGCAAAAGCGGTGAGCACGTCGATCGTCGCCACACGTCGCGCCACCTGCTGCCACCGGCGGATCGCCGCGCCCGCGTCACGCCGTAACGCTTCGAACAGTTCGCGCTCGCGTATCTCGATGCGGTCGGCGGCGCTCAGCACCTTCTCTTCGTACTCCTTGAGCGCCGGCGTCACGTAGCGTTCGGCCCCGGTCAGCGTTTGCCGACGCTGATAGTCGTCGGGCACCAGATGCTTGTTCGCATTCGAGATTTCGAGGAAATACCCGAACACACGGTTGTAGCCGACCTTAAGCGAGTGAATGCCGGTGCGCGCGCGCTCCTGAGACTGGATCGTTGCGATCGCATCCTTGCCGCCGTCGCGTAACGCGCGCAGCGCGTCGAGATCAGCGTCCATACCGGGCGCGATGGTGTCCTCTTCGCCGATCATCAGCGGCGGGCGCTCCACCAGCATCGTGGTGAGCCGGTCAGCGCAGTCGCGACCGTCATCCCAATCGTCGAGCATCGCCGTGAGCAGACCGCCGCTCGAATTGCCCTGCGTGGCATGCGACAGCACGGCGCGTACGGCGTTTGCCACCTGTGGCAACCGGGCCAGCGAATCGCCGAGCGCGCGCAGCTCGCGCGGCGTCGCCCGGCCCGCCGCCGCCTTGCTGGCCAGGCGCTCCACATCGCGCACACCATCGAGCGCGTCGCGCACACCCGCGCGTCCAACCGGATCACGCACCAGCACCGTGACCGCATCGAGACGCAACTCGATGGCACCACGCTCCAGCAACGGCGCCAACAGCCACTGCCGCAGCATCCGCTGCCCCATCGGTGTGGTCGTACGATCGAGCACCGACAACAGAGTGCCCGCCAGTTCGCCGCCACGCAGCGACTCCACCAGCTCGAGATTACGACGCGTCATTTCGTCGAGCGGCATCACCCCACCCGGACGCTCCACCACCGGCCGTGCGAGGTGCGGCAATCCGCCCGGCTGCAGTTCACGCAAGTAGCGCAGCAACGCACCCGCCGCTCCGATCGCCCCCGCGTCTTCGCTGCCGAGGCCGAAGCCTTCCAGCGAGCGCACGTCGAACTGCCGTGCGAGTTCGTCGCCGGCCAGCTGCGCATCGAACTCCCATCCTTCGCGCTCGGTCACGAGCACGTTGTCCACCGCCTGCATCGCCGTCGCGAGTTCGGGGTGCGACACTCCACGCACCACCAGCAGCTCGCGCGGCGCCAACCGCGCCAGTACCGCCGGCGCATCCATCGGCGTCACCAGGAACAACCGCCACTCGCCAGTGGACAGATCCGCCGCTGCGATGCCGATCTGTTCGCGCGATCCATCGCGCGACGTGTCACGGCCGGTAGCGATCGCACACACGTAGTTGGCGCGCGCGCCGTCCAACAGATCGTCGGCGAACACCGCACCCGGCGTGATCGTCTCCACCACTTCGCGCTTCACGAGGCCCTTCGCCAGCTTCGGATCTTCCACCTGCTCGCAGATCGCCACGCGAAATCCCTGCCCCACCAACCGGCGCAGATACTCGGCGGCCGCCTTCACCGGGATGCCCGCCAATGGCACCTCGGCCGCGCCACCGTTGTTACGCGACGTGAGTGTGAGGCCGATCGCCCGCGACGCCGTCTCGGCGTCATCGTAGAACATCTCGTAGAAGTCACCCATACGGAAAAACAGAATCGCATCCTGATGGCGCGACTTGATCTCCCGATACTGCTGCATCAACGGTGTGGCCGCACCACTCACGGCGCGCGCTCCGCGACAAAACCGTCAAACCCGAGCTTCTTCAGCGCGTTCAGTGCGTTGGTCGCGTCGGCGCGCGTGACGTAGTAGCCCGTGCGAACCCGGAACGGCTTCTGCTCGCCATCGATGCGCGCGTCGATCGCCCGCTTCGCGAAGCGCTTCACGGCGTCGGCCGCCTCCGCGCGCGTGTCGTACGCGGCCAACTGCACCGAGTAACGCCCTCGACCAACGGCGGACTTGTCGGCGGGCTTCTCGACCGTCTGCTCGACCGTCTTCTCAGCGGATTTCGAGGCGGCCGGTGCCGGCGACACCGGCGAAGTCAGCGCGCCGCCCGTGCATCGGCGTTGCAGTTCGTCCAACTGCAATCGCAGTTCACCATCAGGAACGTCGACGCCGCGCAGCGAATCGAGCGCGCTGCAGCCGCCCGTCATGTTGCGCTCCTCGAAGTAACTGCGCGTCAGCCACAGCAGTCCCTTCGCGCGGTACGTGCCGCTCGGGAAATCGCGCAGGAGTCGCGTGAAATACACGCGCGCATCGGCCGGATGGCCGCGGAGCATATCGAGTTCGCCCAGCCGCACCAGCGCATCGGGCGCGCGCGGTGACAGCGGCACATCGATCACCAGGCGTTTCCAGTCGCGCTCCGCTTCACCGACGCGTTCCGCGAGCACGGCGCGCCAGTACAGCGCTTCGGCGAGATCGAGCGTCCCCACCGGCACCGCACCGACCAGCGAATCCAGCAGCGTGCGCGCCGACGCACCGTCGCCGCCATCAATCATCGCGCGGGCCCGCGCCGTCGTGCGCTCCACCCCCGGCGTGATCTGCGCCGACGCCGTCGAGGCAAGCCAGACCAGCGCCACCGTGCCAACGCCGACCAGCTTCAGACAGCCGCGCTTCATGCGGCCTTCCGGCGACGCATGGCACAGAGACCCAGCACGAGAGACATCAGGATCTGCTCCGCATTCGAGACCGTCGTGTCTTTGAGCGCCATGTCGGCTTCCAGCAGCAGCGCGAGCGCCTTCTCGCACGACGCCGCACTCCACTGCTCGGTGACCTTCGTCCAGGCCGATGCCGCTTCGCCCCAGGGCCGACCAGGGTATCCGCCGGTCTCCTTCAGGAACGCGAAGAACTCCTGCGGCAACCGGTTGGTGGGAATCCCAGCATCGCGTCGCGCACGACCGAACGCCAACGCGAACGCCTGCGTGCTCAGCATCATCACGACTTGCACGGCGGTCACTTTCGGCTGGCCGAGTACGTGCGCCACCAGCGTCACGGCCGCGGCGGCATCCTGTCGCGCGACGGCATCGAGCAAATCGGTCACCGTTTCTCCGCGTCGGATGCCGACCACGGCGGAGACCGTATCGAGATCGATGGTGGCGCGAACGTTGCCCTCACCGGTCGGTAACGTCTGCGCGCCGAGCGCGTAGCTGGCGCACTTGTCGAGCTCCGACGCAAGCTGATGCAGATCGTTACCCACCGCCTGCTGCAGCAGCTGCGCCGCATCGTCGGCAATGTGCACCGCCAACACGGTGGTCGCGTGGTGCGTAATCCACCGACGCACGCGCTCGGGTGTGAGCGGCGCAAACTCGAGCGACTCCGATGCGGACGCGATCGCCGCATCGGCTTTCGTTCCCGCCGGACTCACCAGCAGCAACAGCGTATCGCTGGCAGGGCGCTTCAGATATTTGTCGAGCTGTTGTCGCGCCGCTTTCTTGAGCGCCGTCACGTCGCGGAAGACCACGGCGCGCTTTTCGGCAAGCATCGGCGGCGTCGAGAGCAAGCTGCTCACCGCTTCGGCATCGAGCTCGTTGGCGCGACGGATTTCGCAGTTGAAGTCGCGCGTGCTCGGGTCGATCGATGCGTCGAGCAGGTCGCGCACGGCCGCATCCTTCAGGTAATCGTCGTCGCCGTGCAGGTAGTACACGGGCGCGAAGCTCCGCGACTGAATCGCGGCTTGCACGACGCGGAGGGGCGACGATTCCTTGGCCATCCCAGCAAGATAAGGGACCGCCGGTCGAACTTCAGCGCAATTCGGAGAAGGTCGCCAACGTGAAGTCGCTGCTCACGAAATGCGTCGGGGCGTCTTCAATGATCATCGCCGCCGGCCAGACCGGGTTTCCGGTGGCCATCGCCTGCATCAACTCAGGGGTGATATAGGAAATCGGGGTCGGCATCGCGGGCTGCGAGGCAATCACCGGCTGCATCGAGAGCTCCGGCGCCGTGGCGCTCCACCCCTTCCACACGAAGGCGCCAAGCATCGCACTGGCCGCCACCGCCATCACCACCCGCGTGTTCCGCGAGGCGGCCGTTCGGGGCAGCTGCAGCAGAGCCGCGCGGGCCTCCAGCGCGGTCCGCTCGTCGCGGCACTCATCGCGGCATTCAGCCAGGCGCGCCCGAAGGCGCGCCTGAAAATCGACGCTCGGCTCGAGCGTGGGCATACTGCGCGCCACCATCAGCGAACGACGCACCAGGGTGTCGTGCGCCGCACAGCCGTCGCAGACCATCACATGACGCTGCGCGGCGGCCATCTCGTCGCCCGGCATCGTGTCATCCAGATAGGCCAGGTGCTGTTTGCGGAAGCTCTTGCAGTCCATCGGTACGCTTTGACCCGTGTTGGGAGGCATCGCTTCGGCGGAAGCCGCCGGGTTGACCATCGCACGGCAGGATACCCGTGGTCCGGCGAGCGGTTCCGCCCGGTGCGATGTATCCAAACGCATCACCCCCCGCCAGGGCAATCCCGGGCGGGGGGTGATACAGCGGCGGCTTGGAGGGTTGCCTAGCGCACCAATGGCGCGATGATGTCGGCAAACGCTGTGCGCGCGCGGTTCAGTCGAGATTTCACCGTGCCGAGGTTCACACCGGTGATTTCGGCGATTTCCTCGTACGACTTCCCTTCCAACTCGCGCAGCACGAACACCTCGCGGTGATGCGCCGGCAGCTGACCGACCGACTGCTCCACCATTTCCTTCAGGTGACGCTTCCGGAACAGGTCGTCAGGGCGCGTGTGCACGTCCTCGAACTGGAGAGGCCGGTCCTCGTCCTCGAACTTCGCTTTGATCGTCTGGAACAGCACCAGCGGATTGCGCGAGCGGTTGCGGAGTTCGTTCTTCGCCAAGTTCGAGGCGATCGTGTAGATCCACGTCGAGAACTTCTTCGAACGATCGAAGCGTCCGATATGGCGATATACGCGGATGAACACTTCCTGCACCAGATCTTCGGCGCGGTCGCGATCACCGATCGTACGGTACACGAAGTTGAGCAATCGACCCTGGTACCGGTCGACGAGCTCTTCGAAGGCGCGTTCCTCGCCTCCGAGGAACGCCGACACCACATCTCCATCCTCGAGGCTGCGCAGATGCTCGCGCACCGGCACCGCGGGGGTGTTCTGTGAAGTCAGTTTCGTGCGAGCCAGTTCGGCCATGGATCGAGTCCTCCGCCTACGGTGACGCGAGCCCGAAGACTCACGGTGCTTCGACCAGATGGCCGGACGATCCGGCAGACCATGTCGTCGCACACACTGGACCTAGTGCACAGGGCGTGCCGGAAGGAACTTTATGGAACCTTCCGCCCTAAATCGTTAACTTCAAACGACTTGTGCTTCCGTATCCTACGTCACGAGGCGTACCGACGGATTCATTCGTTCTCCGATGTCTCTGAAAGAGGACAGCGAAAGAGGACAGATCCTGTCAGTTTAGACGAAAGCCAGCGGTGTACAGCAGAGCGAGCGCCGTCTTGGCATCCTGGATCTCGCCCTGCTCGATCATGGACAGCGCCCGCGACAACTTGGTTGGCGCCAATTCCATGAACTCGTCCGCTTCCCGCTTCCACTCGCCCGCCTCGAGCCCCGTGGCCATGAACAGATGGATTTTCTCATCCGTGAAGCCGGGGGTCGTGAACATCGTGAATAGATGTTCGACACGCGAAGCGGTGTATCCGGTTTCCTCCTTGAGCTCGCGATGTGCACAGGCGAGCGGCTCTTCCCCGGCATCGAGCCGGCCGGCCGGGATCTCATAGAGATATCCGTCGGCCGCATAGCGATACTGGCGGATCAACAGCACTTCCGGGTCATCGTCGAGGTCGCCAAGCAACGGCACGACGGCGCTGGCCCCCGGATGACGCACCATCTCCAGCTGGCCGGTCGATCCGTCCGGAAAGCGAACGGTGTCGATGTCGATCGAGATCACCTTGCCCGTGTAGCCGCGCGTCCCGATGATCTTGCCCGGTCCCTGCCGTTCGATCGCCATCAGCGGGACACCTTCTTGGCCGCCTTCTTCACGGCCTGCTTCGCACCCTTCTTGGCGCCTTTCTTTGGCTTCTTCGGCAGCGGCACGTCGTTGCCCGCCAGCCACTGCTTGATCGCGGGGCGCAGGTACACCGGGATCCGCAGAATCGTCCCGCGACACTTCTTAGTACCGCACCGGCACGCGTAGTAACGCACGTCTTCCGGCTCGTACTCGTCCTGCCACTCGAACCGATAGTCGTACACCAGCTCCGTTTCCGGCTTGATCGCCTTGATCGCCTTGATCCAGATGTGGCCGTCTTCGATCACGGTCTCGCAGTTCGGATCACATGAGTGGTTGATGAACCGCGCATCGTTCCCACCGTACCGAGCGTCGAGCACCGTGTCGTCGTCGAGCACGAACAAGAACGTATGGTGACGCCCCTCGCTGTCGTCGTATCGCCGATCGGCTTCCTCATGCGTAATCGGCTGCCCCCAGTACTCATCGACCTTCTTACCCTTGCGGATCGGCAGGATCGCGAACGCACCGCGCCCCTGGATCTTGGACCGACGCACTTCGTAGTACGGCGACTTGGGCGGCTTCACGCGCTTTGCAACCACGGACTTCTTCACGGACTTCTTCACGGACTTCTTCGCTGGCGACACGTCGATTCAGGAGGCTGAGGAGGGAGACACAGGCGCGGCAGTATCATCGTCTGCCGCCGGGTCGTACACGGTAACCGGACCAAGCGACAGCGCTTCGACGGTCGGACGGATCGCGGTGGCATCACCCACGACGACAATCTGCAGTCGACTCGGATCGAGGTGCGTCTGCGCCACGCGCAGCACATCCTGCGCGGTGACCGCTCTCACGCGGTCGCGATACGTATCGAAGTAGTTCGTGGGCAGACGGAAGATCTCCACGTTCGCCAGACCACCCGCCACCTCGGCGGTCGTCTCGAAACGAATGGGGAACACGCCCACCAGATAGCTCGTAGCCAGCGACAATTCTGCGTCACTCACCGGCGCTTCACGAATGCGCGTGAACTCGAGGGCAATCTCTCGCAGCGCATCAGCCGTGACAGCCGTTTCCACTGCCGTGGAAATCTCGAACGGGCTCGCCGCGCGACGCCAATCGAATGCCGAGTGCGCGCCGTACGTGTAGGCGTGCACTTCGCGCAGATTCAGGTTGAGCCGCGACGAGAAGAGGCCACCGAGGATGGCGTTCATCACCACCACGGGAAAGTAGTCTTCGTGCAAGCGCGGAATCGCCACGTGCCCCACGCGCACTTCCGACTGCGGGGCGTCGGGCTTGTGCACCAGATGCACGCGCGGCTCCGGAAAGCGCTGCGTGTCCATCGGCTCGGTGACCGGCGGCGCCTTGCCGGCCCAATCGCCGAAGTGCGCGCTGGCGAGCTTCACGGCGTGCTCGATGTCGATATCGCCCACCATCATCAGCGCTGTGGCATCGGGACGATAGAACTCCGCGTGATACGCCTGCACGCGCTCGCGTGTGAGACGCATGATGCTCTGTTCGTCGCCACCGGCCAGCCGCGCGAAACGCGATTCCGACTTGTATAGCAACCGCGAGAAGAACACGTCGGATAACCCGCGCGGCTCGGCGCGCAGTTGCGCCAGATCGGCCAGCCGCTCACCGCGCATCCGTTCGAGCTCCGACTCGGGGAATGCCGGATAGCGCAGCACCTCCGACAGCACCGCGACCGCATCGTCGATGCGGGATGACAGCGCGGTGATCTGCACGATCGCCGAGTCCCAGTCGGCGCCGGTATCGAGCGTGGTCCCGAGCATCTCCAGTCGCGACGTGAGCTCGAGCGCGTTCATGTCGCGCGTCCCTTCGGCCAGTGCGCGCGTCGTGAGTTGCGCCAGTCCTTCGTAGTCACGCGGATCGCGGGTGGCACCCGCTTCGATCACCGCCAGCGTGGTCACCACCGGATACGCCGGCACATTCGCCACGATCAGTCGCAGACCGTTGGCCAGAATGCGCGTCGAGAAGTGCGGGAATCGATAGTCGCTGGGTGTGCCGGCCCCGGGACGCGGAGGCGCCACCGGCATCTGCTGAGCTGGCGAATCCTGCGCGGGCACGTCGAGGGTGTCGGTCATGCGCTGGCCTCGGCCAATTCGGCCGGCGACGCGTCTGGCTGCTCGTCCGCCGGTACGAACATCAGCAAGGCCCGATTGTCAGGACCAAGACGTTCGCGGGCGAGGGCGGATACCGCCGCCGTCGTCGTCGCGCCGTAGCGCTTCACCTGTTCGTTGATCAACGTGGCGTCGCCGAAGTACGTCGCAAAGCGCGACAACTGGTCGGCGCGCTCGGCGGCCGACTGCATGCTCGTCACAAAACTCGTTTCGATCAGCGCACGGGCGCGCTGCACTTCCACATCGGTCACGCCATGCTGGTGCATCAGATCGAGCTCGGCCAGTACCGCCGCTTCGAGCTGTTCCGGCGTGACGTCAGGGTGGGCCGTCGCGTCCACCACGAGCAGGTCGCTGCCCTTCGCGAGATCGTACGTGAAGGCGCTGGCCTGTGAGGCAATGCGTTGTTTCCGCACCAGGGACTGCTCCAGACGACATCCAGTACGCAAGCCCAGCACGGCGGCGGCGAGCGACGCCGCGTAATAGCCATCGCTGCCGAACACCGGGGTACGGCAGGCCACGAACAGACGCGGCAAGGCGACGGCGTCGGGTACCAAGGTACGGCGCGTGTCTCCGAACGTAGGCGGCAGCGTCATGTCACGCAGCGGCGGACGTGGCGCTCCACGGGGAATCGGTCCGTAGTATTCCTCGATGAGGCGCATGGTCTCGGTGCGATCAAAATCACCGGCGACCGTGAGCACGGCGTTGTCCGGGGTGTAGTACGTCCGGAAAAAGTCCGCCACGTCGTCGAGCGACGCGTCGGTCAGATGCTCCATGGACCCGATCAACGAGTGATGGAACGGATGTTCCTCCGGGAAACAGAGCGCCGGCAGGCGCTCCCACCACGTGCCGTAGGGCTGGTTGTCCACCGACCAGCGCCGCTCGTTCTTCACGACGTCACGCTGCGTGTCGAGCTTTTGTTGCGTGAGCCCCGGCAACATCCGACCCATGCGGTCTGCTTCAAGCCAGAGCGCCAGCGCGATCTGATGCGACGGAACCGTCTCGTAGTAGTTGGTCCGATCGAGCCAAGTGGACCCGTTCAGGGTCCCGCCCGCGCGCTGGACGAGTTCGAAATGTTCGTTCGCCTCGACGTTGGCCGACCCCTGAAACAGCATATGCTCGAACAGGTGGGCGAACCCGGTACGATCGAGCCGTTCATTGGCCGAACCCACGTGATACCACAAATTGACCGCGACGATCGGCGCCGTGTGATCCTCAGAGAGCACCACATGCAGGCCGTTCGGGAGGTGATAACTCTCGACTGGAATGCGCATGGTTCAATATTGGGGGGCTGGTCACGAAAGTCGGAACCCCACGTGCACGAACCGACCTCGATCACCGCACCTCGATTCTCTCCTAGATTCTTCGTATGACCTATTCCACTCGCCGAGTTCTACTGCTGGTCGGTGCGCTCGGGCTCCTCGCCGGCTGCGGCAGTGACCCGCAGGTGCCCAGTGCCGCCGCCGCGACCGCCAGTACGACCGTGTCGGCCGCCGTCGCGGCATCCGTGGCCGCCGTGCCCGCCGTGCGCATCACCGATGCCAAGGGCAAGGGCGTCAAGAATGTCATGGTGCGCTGGCGCATCACGGGCGGCGGCGGCAAGGTCGTCAACGATTCAGTGCGCACCACCGGCAGTGGCGATGCCACCTCGGGCGGCTGGACGCTTGGCACGACCGCCGGCCAGCAGACACTGCAGGCCACTGCCGACGGCATTCCCGCTGTCACCTTCACGGCGACGGCGAATGCCGGCCCATTGTCACGGCTCACGCCGGTCAGCGCCACCGACCAGCAGGCCACCGTCAACACGCCCGTGCCCGCGTTGCCTGCCGTACGCGCCGAAGACCAGTACGGCAACCCCGTCAGCGGAGCGGCGATCGTGTTCACCATCGTGCAAGGCAACGGTGTGTTGCTCGGCGCGCAGCAGTCGAGTAACGAGCTTGGCAGCGCTGCCGTGGGCGGTTGGACGATCGGCACCGCCATTGGACAGCAGATTGTGACCGCGACCGCCACCGGCGCCAATCCGGCGGTGTTCAGCGTAAACGCCCTCGCCGGACCGGCCGCCGATCTCCTCAAGGTGGTCGGCGACATTCAGGCGGGCGTCGCAAATATCAACATCGCCGTCCCTCCCGGCGTGCGCGTCGTGGACAGCTTCGGAAATCCGGTGGGCAACGTGCCGGTCACGTTCACCCCCGGCGCCAACTCGGGTACCGTGACCGGCAGTACAGTCCTGTCAGATCCGGCCAACGGCACCGCGTTCGTGGGCAGCTGGCGGCTGGGCACAGCGAGCACGCAAACGCTCGTCGCCACCAGCACGGCCATTCCGACCAAGTCGGCCACGTTCACCACCACGGTGACGTCGTCCGCGTTCAATGTGGATATCCGCTTCGTCGGTGACGCGTCGCTGCCGGTACGCACGGCCTTCGCGAATGCGGTCGCCAAGTGGCGGCAGGTGATTGTGGGGAGCATCGGCACCATCACCAACGTGAACATTCCGGCGGGGCCCGCCGCGAATGCCTGCAGTGATTGGTCACCGGCCGTCACCGGTACCGTACAGAACACGATCATCTTTGCCCGCATCGACTCCATCGACGGGCCGGGCTCACCCGGCGTGGGCAACATCCTCGGCCAAGCCAGCCCATGCTACGTGAACGGCAGCGCGATCCCGTTTCTCGGCTTCATGGAGTTCGATAGTCTCGACGTCAGTCAGCTCGTGGCGCGGGGGCAGTTTGAAAAGGTCGTGCTCCACGAGATCGGACACGTGCTCGGCATCGGCACCGTCTGGAATTTCCAGCGCTCGCTGTTGAATACCTCGATCTCGAACGACCCGTATTACGTCGGCAGCGCGGCGCGTGCGCAGTTCGCGGCGATCAACACCGTGACCTACTCGGGCAATCCCGTGCCGGTGGAGAATACCGGCGGCACCGGTACGGTCAATTCGCACTGGCGGACGTCCGTGATGCAGCGTGAGCTCATGCAGGGCTTCGCCGTCAATCAGGTGCAACCGCTCAGTCGTATCACGGTTGGCTCGCTGCAGGATCTCGGCTACACCGTGAATCTCGCGGCGGCCGATGCCTTTTCACTCACCGCCGCCCTGCGCAGCGGCTTTGGATTCGACGAGACCTCAGGTATACCGTACCGCGACCTCGTGCCCGACGTCGAGATCAAGCAGCGTCGCGACGACGGCAGCATTGCGCGGATGCCGCGCGAGAAGCGATAAGTCCTACCGAGTGCACGGAAATGAACAGGCGATGTGATCGAGACCACAGCCGTTGCTATGTCAACAGGAACTGTGGTGCGGCGAACGCGTAGCATTCTGGTACGGCGATGTAGCCGAAGGTCTTCGACCATTCGCCAGGATAGCGCATGCACCGCACCGGTCGTCCGAATCGCTTCGTCCGCCGCCTTGCTGTTCGCCTCTCGACTCGCGTGGCGTTTGCCCTTGGCACCGTAGGGGCGCTCGTGGCGTGCGGCGGTGATCAGGCGACCGCCCCGATTGACGCGGTCAGCCCGATCACCATTGTCCCGGCAGCGCTCATCGTCGCCGACGGCGACAATCAGGTGGGAGATCCGAACACGGCATTGCCGATCGTGCCAAGTGTGCGCCTACTCACCGAGGCCGGGCGTCCGGTGCCCAATGTCCGGGTAACGTTTACACCCAACGCGAATTCCGGTTCGGTAACGCGCACCACGGTCGTCACCGACAGCACCGGATATGCATCGGCCGGCGCGTGGACACTCGGTCCGGGGGCCACGCAATCGCTCGTGGCGTCCTCGACCGCGTTGCCTGGCAGCCCGGTCACCTTTCGCGCGACATTGCGTCCCTCGCAGTTCGACATCGCCGTGCGCTTTATCGGTGACGGCGGCACCGCTCGTCAGCGGGAGGCGTTTGCCGGCGCCGTAGCACGGTGGCGTCGGGTCATCACCGGTGACGTCGGCACGGTGCCGCTGAACGTGCCGGCGGGCGAGTGCCAGAGTTGGCTTCCCGCCGTCAACGAAAGCATCAACGATCTGCTCGTGTTTGTACGCATCGCCACGATCGATGGCCCGGGCAAGATTCTCGGTCAGGCCAGTCCGTGTTACGTCAACTCGACCAACAAGCTGCCGATCATGGGCTTCTTCGAACTCGATCAGGACGATCTCGCCCTGCTCCTCACGCAGGGCACGCTCGACAACGTCGTGCTGCACGAAATGGGACACATCCTCGGCATCGGCACACTCTGGAATTACCAGCGCCAGTTGCTCGTCGGCGCGGGGACCGACGATCCGTATTTCAACGGCGCCGAGTCGCGTGCTTACTACACGAGCACGCCGGGCTTTAGTTCTGCCGGCCTTGGTGTGCCAGTCGAGAACACCGGGTCGACCGGCACGCGCGATTCGCACTGGCGCCGATCAATCTTTGCCAACGAACTGATGCAGGGGTACGCGCAACCGGGGAGTATGCCGCTCAGTCGGATCACCGTCGGGTCGCTGAGCGACATGGGCTATGTGACCGCGATGAGCGGAGCGGACGCCTACTCGCTCCTCACGGCGGCGCGGATCATGAGCGCGACCGCGAGCGAACGCGCGATGTCATTCGGTGCCGATATCGCCGCGGCACCGCTGTACGAGGTGACACAGAGCGGATCGCGACGTCTGGTACGTCCGGCACTCAAATAGCGCTGTCGCTATCGCTATCGCTTTGGCGCGATTGCCGGCGATGGTGTGCTGACCGAGCGGCCAGTGAGCGATAACCACAGCTTCAGGGCGACATCGGTGGGCAGCGCAATCGACTCGCGCAGCATGTATTCGATGGCCACCGCCCGATTCGCCGAGATCGGGCTGGTGCGCGTAGGCGACGGCAGCGGACGCAACCCGTGCAACCGCGCCAGCACGTCGAGCCGCAGCATGTGAAACGGGTCGCTCACCAAAAGCACGCTTGGGCGACCCGGCATCGTGTCGCGCATGGCAGCCGGCAGTGAGTCGCGCCACGCCTTGAGCAACGCCGCGGCACCTTCCATCGACGCCAGTGACGTGCGCCCGGCCGGCTCCAGGAGAATGGCCTGCGTGGGCACGCCGCGGCGCACGAGATAACGTCGTCCTGCCGCCGCTTCGCTGATCAGATCACCGGGTCGACGTCCACCCGTGAGCACCATACGGGTGGCCCGATCGCCGTTCCACAGTGCCAGCGCGTGGTCCAGACGGGCCCGCAGTACCGGTGACGGGCGACCACCATACTGCGCCGCACCCAGCACCACGATGGCCTCGGCACGCCCTTCTGCCGCCCGCCGCGACCAGCCGAAAATCACGGCCACGCATAGCACCCACCCCGCCAGCACCGCGCCGATGAGTCGGGGAATGAGTGGGGGCCGATAGCGGCCTCGGGCGACGCGTTCCATTCAGCCAAACTACTGCATGCGCGCCTGCCGCGAAGGTCGCGGCAGGCGAGCCGCACGAGTTCCTAGAGCGTCACGACCATGCCGGGCGCCGGGATGTCCACGACAAAGCGATCGGCCCGAAGCTGTTCGGCGAACGCCGTCTGTGCCGGCGTTTCACCGTGCACCAGATACACGTGTGGTGCATTCCGCCCCTCGGCGGTGCCCCCGTCACGCACCGCGGTCAGCCAGGCGTGCAGCTCCGTGCGATCGGCGTGTGCGCTGTACCCGTTCAACACCTCCACCTGCGCCGCGAGTTCGACCTCGTCACCGAAGATCTTGATCACGCGCCGCTGCTCCAGAATGCGACGGCCCAGAGTGTGTTCGGCCATGAAGCCGACGATCAGGATCGTATTGCGCGCGTCGCTCGCACCGGAGCGGAGATGGTGCAGAATGCGCCCCGATTCCACCATTCCCGACGCCGCGATGATGACCATCGGGCCGTGCATGTCGTTCAGCGCCTTCGACTCGTTCACGTCGCGCGTGAACTTCACCAACGGGAAGTCGAACAAATCGTTCGTGTGTCGCACCAGATCTTCGCTGTGATCGAACACCTCCGGATGCATCGCGAACACCGACGTCGCATCGGTCGCCAGCGGCGAATCGATGAAGATCGGTATCGACGGAATCTTGCCGGCCCGGTGGAGCTGGTGGAGGTCGTACACCAGCTCCTGCGTGCGTCCCACCGCGAACGCCGGGATCAACACACGACCACCACGGGCCGCCGCGTCGCGCACGACGCGCCCCAGCTCTTCGCGCGCGCCCTCCACCGATTCATGGTCGCGGTTGCCGTAGGTGCTTTCGCACAGAATCACGTCCGCGCCACCGGTGGGTGGCTCGGGATTCCGGATAATCGGCAGATCATGACGACCGACGTCGCCGGAAAAGACCACCCGCCGAAATTCGTCACCCTCGCGCAACTCCAGCACCACCGAGGCACTGCCGAGAATGTGTCCGGCCTCGGTATACATCGCGCGCACACCGTCGGTGACCTCGAACCACTTGTGGTACGGCATCCCGATCATCTGCTCGAGCGTGCGCGTGGCGTCCTCCAGGCGATAGAGCGGCTCGGCGTGCGGTTGCCCACGGCGCTCGAGAAACTCCGCATCCTTTTCTTGGATATGCGCCGAGTCGGCGAGCATGAGCGCGCAGAGATCGCGCGTGGCGCTGGTGGCCCAGATGGTGTTCTTGTAGCCCTGCGCGGTCAGGAAGGGCAGCCGACCGGCGTGGTCGATGTGCGCGTGCGAGAGCACCACGGCGTCGATTTCGTCGATGGGCAACGGCAGCTTGGCGTTCTTCGCGCGGCTCTCGCTGCGCTTGCCTTGGAACATGCCGCAATCAAGCAGCACGGTGCGCTGGCCGATGCGCAGGATATGGCAGGAGCCGGTGACTTCCTGAGCTGCGCCGGAGAACTCGATTTGCATACGCACCTGTACCTGAGGTAAAAACGCCACCCATCCTGCGCACCGACGACCACACTTCGGAAACGCTATCGGCCCCTCCGCTTACCCCGCTTCGTCAAAATCATCGGCGGCTCCGAGCAGCGGCCCGCCCGGCCCGGGCTCGTACGCCGTTCGGTGCTCGTTGACCCGAATCGACATGAGCTCACACAACTTGATGATATGTCGGTCAGCCAGCACGTAGTGCACGAAGAGCCCATTCTTGCGGCGTTTCACGAACCCGTGCGTGTGGAGAACCTGCAAATGCTTGGACACGTTCGCTTGCCCTAGTCCGGTGCCCGATACAAGCTGGTTCACCGTCTGCTCGCCGTACTGCAGCGACCTCAGCAACGCCAGGCGAGCGGGCTCCGAGAGACACTTGAAGCGCTCCGCGACCAATGGAATGACGCCATCTGTCAGAATGAATCGACCCATCTAGACCTCGCATAGTCCCCGGCATTTCACCGTCGATTGCACGACGGTCGTTGCGCTACAGGCGCCACACCAATCTTATGCTCGTGGTCGCCGTCTGAACAGGGACAAAGGGCGATCGACTTTCGCAATCTTCTCCAATCACGCGTCCACAACGCGTCAGGCAATCATTACCGGGTCGCGTGAACGGCCAGGCGCCGTCACCACTCGCGATGCATCGGCCATTCCGTGATCGACGCGATCTGCGCGCGGCTCACCAGATCCTTGACGTATTCGAACAGTGTTGTCGTAATGCGTGTCATGAGGTTGTGCATGCCCTCTCCTGTCGAGATGGGTGATCGCTCATCGTCGAGCGAATCGGATGCTGCGCTAGTCGACTATCGTTGCATGTTGCGCGCCACCGAATCTCTGGCGACGTCGCATTGGCATGCTAAACGCATGGTAACGCGTGTCGCGACGTCGCGCATGTGTGTCACAGCACATCATCCGAAAACTTTTTCGCAAGGTGCAAGGACGTTCAGGTCAAGCCGAAACGGCTGAGTTGGCGACCGTCACACGTTCCATGTACTCGCCGCGTTTCCATTCGCATGCACGGCGCGCGTCGCCGTGCATGGTACGTCAAGCAATAGACGCTGATCGGCGCGCTACGCATCGCGAGGTCCGCGACGGATGTCACAGTTCGCAGACTTGCCTTGCATACGCGTGTGACAAATCACGATACATCGTGTCGCTCGTGGTCCGGCTCGCCTCACGCAATGCAACGTGCGGCCGCCAATGGCATGCGGCGTCCGGTGTCGGGCGTCACGCCGTGCGGAATTGGGCTCCGCACGGCGCCGTGCTCGTCACGTACCGCTGATCTGGCGGCCAGGCAAATGTCCTACGCTTTGCACGAGTCCGCCCTGATCTACTCTCGGCTCTACAGCTCTCGCTGCATCTCGGTCGGCTGCCGCAGGTCCCGACGCGCCAGCAATTTCTGCAACGACTGACGATGCAGACCCAGCGCACGGGCCGTTCGAGCGATGTTCCCGCCGTTGCGTTCCAGCGCTGCACCGAGAAACGCGCGGTCGAACTCCCGCAGGGCGCGCTCACGCGCTTCCACAAACGGCAGGTCGGCCGACTGCTCCATGATCGACATCGCGCGCATCGGACGCTGCCTCGTGAGACTCGCGGGCAGGTCGCACGGGCAGATCTCCACCCCGTCGGCCATCACCAGCGCCCCTTCGATCACGTTGCGCAACTCACGCACGTTGCCCGGCCAATCGTAGTTCAGCAAAATCTCGCTCGCCTCATCACTGATCCGACGCGCCGGAAGGCCGTGACGCTCGGCGAACACGTGTAGAAAGTGACTGGAGAGCAGCGGCAGGTCGGCCTTGCGGTCGCGCAGCGGCGGGAGCGCCAGCGAAATCACCTTGAGGCGGTACAGCAGATCTTCGCGAAAGCGGCCATCGGCCACCATCTCGTCAAGCGGCCGATTCGTGGCTGCGATCACGCGCACATCTACCCGCGTCGTCTTCGTGCCACCGACCCGCATCACTTCACCGCTCTCGAGCGCACGCAACACCTTCGCCTGGGCCAACGGCCCGAGGTCGCCGATTTCGTCGAGAAACAGCGTGCCGCCGTGGGCCGCTTCGAACAGGCCACCACGATCCTTCACCGCGCCGGTGAACGCCCCGCGTGTGTGACCGAACAGCTCGCTTTCCACCAACTCCGACGGCAACGCCGAACAGTTGAGCGCGATGAACGGCTTATGACGCCGGGCGCTCTCATCGTGCAGGGCGCGCGCCACCAGCTCCTTGCCGGTGCCGCTCTCGCCGCCCACCAATACCGTCACGTCGGTGCGTCCAACCCGCGAAATCATCTTGAACACGTCCCGCATGACCGGCGTCGTGCCGTACATGCCGCGGAACTCGCTCACCTCGGCATCCGGCTCTGGCGTGGTTTCCAAGCGGAGCGTCGTCATGGCGTCGGCACGACGCAGGAAGGCGATCACATCGTCGCGCTGGACCGGTGTGTTGATATAGTCGGCCGCGCCACGCTCGAACGCCTTGATCGCGGCGTTCGAAGCCCCAGGCGCCGTCGCCATCGCCGTGAGCAACGTCGGGTGCACTTCGTGCAGCTCGTCGAGCAGACGGAAGCCATCGTCGCCGGGCAGCTGCTCGTCGGCGATGACCACGTTGATCTCGGCGCGGGTGATGATCTCACACACACCCGCCGACTGGGCGGCATGCAACAGATCACGGCCGTCCGCTTCCACGATCACGCGTAGCGCGTCCACGAACGACATGCGCTCGCTCACCACCAGGATACGCATCGTGGCGGTTGGCTGCGTTGAACTTCCCCGGGCTGCAATTCGCAGATGACGCTCGCGTGCGGCCGGAGAGCGCGGCGATGCCAGCGCGCTGCGGACCTGCGTTGAGGGATCGACGTTGTACAGAGCGACGTTGCTCATAAGCGGAGTCTCGTTTGGACCGGCGCCGGAGGCACCTGCCCGTAGTGGGCGTACCGGGCACGGCGGTCAAGCGCCGTGCACTCGTGCTGCACATCACAGATCGGAAAAACAAAAAGGCGCGACGTCTGCTCTGTGTAAGAGCGAGACTTCGCGCCTTCGACTCCGGGATCAATATCCCGTCGCCAAGGTCGGATCGATCAAGCGATCCTTATGTCGTCCTGCAGTGCTGCTGCCCGGGAAATTGGCGCGGCGGAGAACCCGCTGCTGAGTTGTGTCCCGAAGTTAGATAATCGTTCGTCCCAATCAGCCGCGCAAGGCCAATCTGTCACAAAGTGTGTCACAGATCGCACTCGCCTGTGCACAACGAACCGGATTTTCCACATCGAACCCGACGTTTTTTACTACACCAGTTTGACCAGAAGTTCCAATCGGTGGCGTAAGTCACCGAGCGTCTTGGACTTGAACGCGCCTTTGGTTTCCTCCAGTACCGCAATCGTCTCTTCCACGGCCGCTTGCAGCTGCGCGCCGCGCGGGCAGTTCATGAGCTGACACGGGTGCGGTTGCAGCGTCTGTTGTCCCGCCAGCGCGCGTCCGAGCTGTTCGAGATCGGTCAGCGATCCCATCACGTTGCGCAGCGTGAGCGCCAAGAAGGTGTCCACGCCCTGCCCTTCGGTGGCCGGCGCCACGGGCTGCGCCTCCACCTGCGACCGATACTCGCGCAGCCGCGCTTCCGCGCTCTGCATCGCCTGATAGGAGCGAAAGCGCGCGACCGCGCTGGTGACGCGCTTCAGCAGATCCGGGAAGTGCACCGGCTTCACGAGATACGCCGCCACCGGCAACTCGATCGACGCCACCGCCGAGCGCACCGACGGAAATCCGGTGATGATGATGATCGGCAGTCCGCCACTGAGATGCGCGACTTGTTGCACAAGATCCAAGTCCGCATTCCCGGGCATCTCGAGGTCGGTGATCAGCAGATCGTAGGTCGCCGCCGAGATCGCGCCCAGCGCTGACGCCGCGTCATCGACCGTATCGACGGTGAATCCTTCCCGTCGCAACAACTCGGCGGTCGAGTTGAGGAATGTCGGCTCATCATCAGCGATCAGAATTCGTCCGCGACTCATCGCAGCACTCCAGTATCCAAAGGGGTCATCGGCAAACGGACTTCGAATTCAGTCCCGCCTTCTGGCCGATCATGTACGACAATGGAGCCGCCCACCGCTTGTACGGACTGCCTGACCAGCGAGAGACCGATACCCATCCCACTCGTTTTCACCGTCCGGTCTTTCGTGCTGAAGAACGGGTCGAAGATGCGCTGTCGCAGCGCATCGGGAACACCGGGCCCCTCGTCCGTCACCCGCAGCACGCACTCATCCTGCTCAACGATCGCCGTCACCGTAATCGTGCCATTCGGCGGCGACGCATCGAACGCGTTCTGCACGAGATTGTACATCGTTTGCCGGAGAAGCGCATCGGGAACCGGCACAAGCGATGGCGCCCGCGACAAATCCGTCACGATTTGCACCTGGCGCACGCGATTCACCTGCTCAAGAAAGCTCACCGCATCGGTCACGGCCAAAATCACCGACGACTGGGCAATCATGGATTGATCGGGGCGGTACGTCTCGTACAACTGCCGGGTGACCGCCGCGATTCGCGCGATTTCGCGTTCGATCGCTCCCACGAAGCGATAGTGCGGATGATCGCCCGGAATCGCCCCGCGAATGAGCAGGAAGGCATTCTGGATGCCGGCAAGCGGATTGTTGATCTCGTGGGCCACGCGGGCCGCGAGCTGTCCCATGGTGGTCAGAGCCCCGATTTCGCGCAGCGATTCCTCGGCCCGTTTGCGCATCGTCAGGTCACGCCCCTCCACCAGCACCTGCACCACCCGCTCGTCATGATCGAAAATCGGCTTCAGCGAAAAGTCGATCGACGCCAGGCGTTCGCCCGGCCGGTCCACCTCCACTTCGAAGCGATTCGTGTCTCCGGCCCGCGCTTTCACGAAGCGATCCTGCACCCGGTCGCTAGTGAGCGCATCGTCGGCCCACCACGGCGCCTGCCAGAACCGCACGCCCTGCAGCGCATCCGCCGTGGTAGCGGCCAATTCGCCGGCGGCACGATTCGCCTCCAGAATGCTGCCATCGAAGTCGAGCAGGAGCTGTACCTGATTCGCCGTGTCGAACATCGCCCGGAACCGCCGTTCGCTCTCCTCGCGTGACGCGTCCGCGAGCGCACGCTCCGTCACATCGGCCGAGATGCCGAGCACGCGAACCGGGCTGCCGTCGGCCAGACGCTCCACGACGCGGCCGCGGTCGACCAGCGCATGCCACGATCCATCGCCCGCGAGCAGCCGATACTCGCACTCGAACGCCTCGGCGCGACCACTCACGTGCGCATCGAGCGCCCGGGCATACGCCTCGCTGTCATCGGGATGGATCAGCGCGGACCAAGCGGTGAATCCACCATCGAGTACTGTCGGATTGATGCCGAGATACCGCATCAAGGCCGGGCTGCGATGCATCGCACCACGCGGAATCTCGAGTTCCCACACGCCGTCGGTGGCCCGTTCGATGGCGAGCTGCATACGCTCCTTCCCCTCACTGCTGGCCTGCGCCCACATCGCGCGTTGCTGCCACATCGTGACCGATAGCAGCACGGCGACCGAGAAGCCCAACAGCAACACGAGTTCCGGGAGCGTGGAGCGCGACGTGCCGACGGCTTGCGACACCGACACGGTGAGCTGTTGCGCCCCCAACTGCAGGGGCGCCGAGTATACCGGCGCCGCGGCGGCCACCCGCCCGGCGATGATCGAGTCGCCGCGTGACACCGCCACGGCGAAGCCCCCGCGCGCATCGCTGGCGAAGTCCTCAATCAGCTCGGACTCGTTTACGAAGCCCACCACGACCGTGCGCCCGTGTGACGACGTTGAGGGCGTCGCCGCGAGGGGATACAGTAGCGCGAGACCCCACGGTGCCGCGTGCAGCGCGACCATATGACGCCTCGGTGGTTCGATCGGCGCTCCGGATCGTACCGACGTGAAGTCCCGATGATATCGCTTCGACATGAAGTCGATCAGCTGACGCTGGACGCCGGGTGAGAGCGCCGTCGTGGGCACCGCGCGCAGGATGGTGCCGGTGGAATCCAGCCACACCATGCCGACCAGGCCGTCGGTTTCCTTAACCAGCAGCGGGAACGACGTAGTCCACGCCGCATCGTCGAGGCGACCGCCGCCGGACAAAAACGCCGCCATGCGACCAACCGCCCGATCCACGGCCAGAAACTGCCGCTGCACCGCCCGGTCGAGCGCCTCGGCCGCGATCGCCGCATGATCCCGTGTCTGCGACTGTTCGCGCGCGACCAGCGCTTGCCACAGCACCAGCACCAGCAACAGGGTAGTGGCACCGGCGAGTACCGGCGCCCACCGTGGGGGTGCCTTGGTCCCCGGCTCGTGGGCCACGTTGCGTTGCAGCAGCGCCGTGCCCAGCAACAACGACGCGAGCAAACTATGGAGTGGCGCCCGAGCCGCCGCCCAGAATCCGTCGGTGCCCAGCAGGCCGGCCAGCTGCGCCAACAGCAGCACGCCGGCACTGGCCACGAGCACAGCGGCCAATGCACCCGTGACCGAGCGACGACGCTCCGTCTGCCACTCCGAGGCCAACAGGTACAACGCTACGCTGTACAACAGAAACAGCAGCGCCGCCGACACCGGAACGTCTCGCAGCGGCGATGCGTCACCGACTCTGGCGCGAGCGAAGGCGTCGATCGGCAACCGGGCGTGCTCCCACGCTACCACGAGGGCAATGACGGCGGCCGCTCCACACGCGATCGCCAGACGACGCGCCAACGCGCGACGACCCGACAGCTTGGTGATCATGCCCGTCGCACCAGCGACAATCATCAGTGTGCCACCCAATCGCGCCGGCGCAAATGTCTCGAACGGTTGCACGAGCCACGGAATACCGAACATCCAGCCCAGCAGGCTAGGCACCGTCAGCGCGATGGCGGAAACGGCGAGCCAGCGAGTGAATCGCGGATCGGACGTACGGGGTGGCTCCCAACCTTCGGCTTGCATACGAGAAGGATTGTCGATGGGCTCGGCGCCGTTTGCTAGGTGCAGCCGAAAGGCTGCAGGCGCTTTGCCGGGACGGCTCAGGTCTCGCCGAGTCGGATCCAGCGACGCACCGTCGGTGCGTGGAACGCCTGCAGTCGGGCGAGCATCGACGAGGCATCATCACTGACCACCAACCACTCGCGTGGATTTCCGCGTAGAAATCCTTCGGCGTCGACGTGCTCCAGTAACGCGAGCAGCGGCGCCCAATACCCCGAGACATCGAAGAGACCGATCGGCTTCTGATGCACGCCGAGCTGCGCCCACGTCCACGTCTCGAAAAACTCCTCGAGGGTGCCGAGCCCGCCCGGCAGCGTAATGAAGGCGTCGGCGAGCTCGGCGATCATCGCCTTCCGCTCATGCATGGAATCCACGATCCGCAGCGCGGTTAATCCATGGTGCGCCACTTCCCGCTGCACGAGTCCATGCGGCATCACGCCGATGACCTCGCCGCCGGCTGCCATCGCCGCATCGGCCAGCGCACCCATGAGGCCGACCCGCCCGCCGCCGTAGACCACGGTGAGGCCCCGCTGCGCGAACAACGTGCCGAGGGTCTTCGCGCACTCCAGGTATTCCGGACGCGCACCGTCATTCGACGCGCAATACACCGCCACTCGCTGCATCGGCCGGGCAACCGGAGCGGGCGGGAACGCAGAGTCGGACTCGCGGGATGCAGTGCTCATCCGGGAAAGCTAACGCCGATCGGCGAGGCGCGATGACTGCAGCGTCTGCATCCGGCGGGAAGCGCCCCAGAGGACGACCGATGCCAGCGTTGGCCCGAGACACGCCAGCAGCACGATGGTCCACCCCGGCGTGCCGCGAATCGATGCCCGGTTCCACCAGATCGCCTGCACCGTCGTCAGCACGGCATCGGTGGAAACGGCGATCGCCAGCGCGCGACTCCAGCGCCACGCCGTGCGCCGTGCGGGTGCGCCGGATGTTCGTTCGGTCGCGCGCAGCGCGCGGAGTCCGAACAGCAGCAGCACGTCGAACACCACCCATGCGCCCTGCACGGCGCCCGAGGGAAACCACGGCAACGTCGGCGCCCACGCCAGGAGTGCCGTCCAGGGAATCAGCATCCACTCCAACGCCCGCAGCAGCACCGCCGGTCCTCGCGTCAAGGTGCGAACGCCGAATCGCCACAACGGCTCGCCGGCGAATGCCCGTAGCCCGTCGAGCATCGCGCGGGCGCTCGATTGCTCGCGAGGATAGGCGAGATAAATCGACTCCCACCCCTGTGGGCGCAGCTTCCGCTTGAACGCGGCGAGGCCGTCGAAGTTGAAGAGCGGACGTGACCAACTGCGCGTGATCCGCAGCCATCCACTCACTGGTCCGGCCAGCGGCGCAAGCCCGAGTGTGATCCACGACACCCCGTCGGCGGCCAAACGCAGCATGGCGTGGTGCACCAATAGTTCGGCGGTGCCGTTTGGCGCATCGGGATCGCGCAGCAGATGCTCGAACAGCCACCCCCGGCGGGCCGGTACCGGTACGAGCGACAGCATCGCCATCGGCACGCCGTCGCGCATCGCCACGAACGATTGCCGCTGCGACAACCATGCGAAGGGATCGACCTCCACCAGAAAGCCCATGCGTGCCATCGGCCGCGCGGCGAACCACCGGTCAATCAGCCGTTCCAACGACGCGCGACGCAACGGCTCGCGCATCGCATCGGCATCAAGCCGCTGCACGGTGACGCCTTTCGCTTTCGCCCGGCGCAATTGCTCGCGCAATGAGCGGTGATGCGCGATGTGATCGGCCCACGATTGCGGATTCCACACCGGCTGCTCGCCCAACATCACGCGCCGGAATCGCGGCGACGACGCGAGAATGCCCTCGGTCGCGAAGAAGCTCACGCGGCAACGGTGCGACGCCGCGAACGCCACGAACGCTTCGGCGACCGCGATCGCCTCGTGCGGGGCGGCTACCGGCTCGCCGGCCGATACCATTGCGCCCGGTGTCCGGTAATACGCCACCAAGCCGCGATCGCCCTGCGCGTCGGTCAGAAACCAGTGCTCGAGTCCCGCCCCGAGCGCACGGAACGCCGTCGCGGTGCGCCCATCGCGCTGGATCAGCGCGAAGGCGCGTGCATCGTCGCGTACAGGCGTGACGACAGAGGCCACGACGGAGGCGAAGCCGAAGGCAGAGGAAGCGGACACAGAGATCTGCGGATACTACCGGGAGGCCTCGGGGAACGGCTAGCTTCGTGCCTATGCCCACCTCGCCGCGCACGTTCCCCACGCTCAGCATCGTGGACCACCCGCTGGTCCGTCACAAGATCACGCTTCTGCGCGACCGCGCGACGCCGACGAAACAGTTCAAGGAGTTGGTGGACGAGATCGCCATGCTCATGGCCTATGAAGCCACGCGCGATCTGGCGTTGGAACCCGTCCCCGTCGACACGCCGCTGGAGACCACGCACGGATGGTCGGTGCGTGGCAAGAAGCTCACGCTCGTTCCTATTCTGCGCGCCGGGCTCGGCATGGTGGAAGGCATTCTTCGCCTCATGCCGTCCGCGCGCGTGGGGCATATCGGACTCTATCGCGATCACGATACGCTGGAGCCGGTGGACTACTACTTCAAGGTGCCGGGCGATGTGAGCGAGCGCGATTTCCTGCTGCTCGACCCGATGCTGGCCACCGGCGGCAGCGCTGCCGCCGCCGTCGCGTCCTTAAAGCGCGCGGGGGCCACACGCATCCGATTCCTCTGCCTGGTCGCCGCACCGGAAGGGGTCGAGCGCCTCGCGCGCGAACATCCCGACGTCCCGATCCTCACCGCCGCCCTCGACCGCGAACTCAATGAGCACGGCTACATTCTACCGGGACTTGGTGACGCAGGCGACCGGTTGTTTGGGACACGCTAAGTCCGGGGTACGGAGTACGGAGTAAGTGGTACGGAGTACGGAGTAAGGAGTACGGAGTACGGGGTAAGGCGAGGCTCGTACCCCGTACCCCATACTCCCAACCCCTTACTCCGCCGTTATCACCCAAACCACTCGCGCGGTTCGGTCCGTTGCTGATCCGCCGCTTCGAGAACCCACGATTGCGCGATCGGCTCGGTGACTTCGTCCGCCACCCGCTCGAACCACTGCTGCGCCTGCGCATCGTCGCCGATCCGCCGCCAGAGTTCGCCGATGAGATACGTAATCACCGCCCGCTCTTCCATCGGCACCCCGTCGAATGCCTCGAGAGCATCGGCGAAACGCCACGCGGCCTTTCGGCGGAAGTATCGCTCGGCTTCGGTGTCGCTTTCGTCCACGCAGCACCACGCGGCCCGCAGATAGAGATCCGCGAGATAGCGCGGATCGCTCTCCTGCCACTCCGCCACTTTGGCGGCGTGTTCGTATTTGAGTGAGCCCGACGGCAGCTGCGATGTGAGCGACGGCGCCAGCTCGCTCCACACCAACGCGCGCAACATTTCGTCAGGGTGTGCGTCTTCGCCGAAATCCCGCTGCACTCCGGCGTACCCGCACTGTGTGCAGAGATGCACGAAGTACGGTAGCGGCTGCATGCCCGCCGCGCGTTCGTGGAAATCGGTGCGTTTCCCACCAAAGGCGTTGGTGGCAACGACGGTCTGCGAGCGAAACAGCGTTTCGCAGACGGGGCAGGTCAGTTCGATGAGATGCAGCGTGGTCATGGCACGGCGTCAGGGGACGGTGAGGAGTGTCGGCACCATCCGTCTCGGAGTTGAACACGGACCCCCCGATTCGCTGCGGCGAGCTTGTACCGCCCCGAAATCGCGGCTATCTTCTCGCGACTTGTTCGGCGATTAGTGCTTGGAGCTCTCGATCGCGTCGGTCTCCCGTTCCCGGGTCGTTGATGTTGATCAATCTGGTGCCGGATTTTCTCGCCGTACTCGAAGCCGACGATCGAGTGTCGGCGTATCTCGCCTATTTCGAGCGCCACAAGGCGCTGCTGACGGCCTACTGGGACAACTATGTCCTCGAGCCCTCAGGGCCACATTTCGAAGAGGTCGTGCAGTCTACGGTCACCGCGAATCGCGACGACCTGCTCACGCTCCTTTCACGCACCGATGTGGTCGCGCTGGCACGTCAGGCGGAGGAGAAGGTCCGCACCCTGCTCGACATCGATGTGCCCTACGATGTGGTGCTCATGGTCGGCGTGGGCGCGGCGAATGCCGGAGAGCTGGTCGTCAACGGCCGCGGTGTCGCCTTCGTGTGCCTCGAGCATTTCACCGGCGTCGCCAATCCCGACACGCAGGGACTTGGTCTCGATCCCGAACTGATTCCGCTCTGGCTCGCGCACGAACTCACGCACGTGGTGCGCTACACGTCGCCGTCCAGCCGCAGCGACATGCGCGGCTTCGTGGAAGACGCCGGCGGCTACTATTCGTACTGGGAAACGGGCCGCCAGGCCTCGCTGCGCGAACTGCTGGTGAATGAAGGACTCGCCGTGCACGTGTCCCGCGCCGTGAGCCCGGGACACGCCGCATGGGAGTACTTCGGGTTCGCCCGCAAGCAGTACGCCCGCGTGCGCGAAGTCGAGCCGGTGCTCCATCGCGCCTTGGTCAGCGACGGCGACCGCGCGGCCCTCGGCCTGCGCTTGCGCTACCTCTCCGGCGGCATGAGCGACGAAGCCCGCACGGTGGAGCGCACGGTCCTCCCCGAACGCGCCGGCTACTTCCTCGGCGCCCGCATGGTGGAAGCGGCTATCGCCGCCCGCGGCTACGCCTGGGCCACCCGCGCCAGCGTCTACGAACTCGCCACCGTGAACGAACCGGTGATGGAGCGCCCGAGGCTCACGATCGTCGGGTGATGTTGGGTCGGACGGTTCGTGAACGGCAACAGCAACTGAAAAGCAACAGCGGGAACACGGAATCCACAGGATTGCACCGATTGCACAGATAGGATCAAAGGCGATTTTTTCTTATCTGTGCGATCTGCGTTATCCCGTGGACTCCGTGTTCCCGCTGTTGCTGTTGTTTTTCGCCGAGAGAATCCGCGCGTTACTTCCCGATACAGAACTCGCGGAACACCCGATCCAGCACGTCTTCGGTATCCACGATGCCGATGAGATCGGATAGCGACTCGCGCGCCGCGTAGAGATGCACGGCGGCCACCGGCGCCGGCAACGCGCCGCTTTCCCAGGCGAGCAGGAACTCACACAGCTCCTCGTGCGCCTCAGATAGTCCGGCGCGATGACGTTCACGTGTCACCAGTACGTCATCACCGGTCGGTCGCCCCACCACACTTACCGCGGCGGCACCGTCAATCGCCTCGAGCAGATCCCGGAGCCCCTGCCCCGTCTCGGCGCTCACACCGATCGCATTCCCGGCGGTCTCCTCCGCGCTCAGATCCGCCTTCGTGTGCACCGGAATCACCGTTCCCGCCGTGCGCGCGGCAATCACGACATGCGTCGCCGCGATATCCCCAGCAGTCGCGCCGCACGCCAGCACGACCTGGGCCTGCGCCAGATAGCGCGTGCTCACTTCGATGCCGAGTCGCTCGATTTCGTCGTCGGTATCGCGGAGGCCGGCGGTGTCCACGAAGCGCAGTGGCAGCGGGGCGCGATCGAGCACCGCTTCGATCGCATCACGGGTCGTGCCGGCGATCGGCGTTACCAACGCGCGCGACTCGCCCAAGAGGGCGTTGAAGAGTGACGACTTGCCCGCATTGGGCGGGCCCGCGATCACCACGAGCACACCATCACGCAGCACGGCGGCCTGCGGGGCCGTGTTCATGAGCGCGCGCACAGCGTCGCGCAGCGACTCCGCCGCATGGTTTATGCGGGCGGGGACGATCGGGCCGTCATCTTCTTCGGGGAAGTCGATGTCGTAGGCGATCAGCGCTTCCAGATGAATCACCTCGTCGCGCAACGCGAGCAGACGTCGCGAAAGCCCGCCGTCGAGCTGCGACAGCGCCTGACGGTGCATGGCGGTGGTGCGCGCATCAATCAGATCGGCCACCGCTTCGGCCTGCACCAGATCCATGCGGCCATTCAGCACGGCGCGGCGCGTGAATTCACCGGGGGTAGCCGGTCGCGCGCCAGCGGCCACACAGGCGGCCAGCACCAATGCCGGCACCACGTGACCGCCGTGCGTCGAGATCTCCACCACATCGTCGCCCGTGTACGAACGGGGCGCGGCGAACCAGGTGACGACCGCGTCGTCGAGCGGTTCGCCGTTGGGGTGGTGCAACGCCACACGCGTGGCGCGGCGCGGGTGCAGCCCGGAGGCTCCACCGGAGGCGCCAAGGGCGCGAGCAATGTCGATCGCTCGCGCCCCTGACAGCCGAATCACGGCAATCGCCCCGCGTCCAGCGGCCGTGGCAAGGGCAACGATCGTGTCGTCGCCACCAGGCAGCTGGCGGGCCGTCACCACGTCGTTATCCCCGCACAACCGGTGGTTGCGCCTTCGTGCGCTCCTGCGAGATCAGCCACTGCTGCGGCAATGACGCGAGGTTCTGCACGAAGTAATAGAGGTTGAGACCCGAGGCCATGTTGAAGAAGATCACCATCATCATGGCAGGCATCAGGTACATCATCATCTTCTGCTGCTCGTTCGCCTTCATGCCGCGCATGCCGATGTACGACAGGCCCATCGCCGTGATCGCCACAAGCACGGGCAACACGAAGAACGGATCCTTGAGCGAGATGTCAGGGAACCACAGGAACGACACCCCGCGGAACTCGATCGTGTTCTGAAACACGAAGAAGAGCGCGAAGAACACCGGCAACGGGATCAGCATCGGCAGACAGCCCGACAGGGAGCTGAACGGCGACATGCCGTGCTCCTTGTACACGCGCATCATTTCCGCCTGCAGCTTGGTTGGATCGCCCTTGTACTTCGTCTGGATTTCGGCCAAGTGCGGCTGAATGCGCTGCATCTGCATCGAGCTGCGCATCGCCTTCTGATTCAACGGCCACAGAATGAGTCGCACTGCTACGCCGAATACCACCAGGATCCAGCCGTACGACAGGCCAAGCGTCGACTTCATCCAGAGCAGCAGGCGAATGACCATTGTCGCGAACGGCTGCACGACCCCCTGCAACCAGCCGCCGTACGGGTTCGACGTTTCGAACGAGCGCCCGATGGCCACGAGCCGCTTGAACTCCTGCGGACCGGCGTAGACTTCGAACGCCACGGCGCCGCTCTTGAGCGAGGCGACGATGGTCGCCTGACTGCGCGTGGCCGCCTTGGCGACACGGTCACCGCCGGTGAAGTTCACCTCCGCGAAGCCCGGCACGCCCTGCGGTGCGAGCACCCCCATCAGGAAGTACTTGTTCTTGGCCACCGTCCAGTTGATCGGACCCGCTTCGATACGCCGCTCACCGGGATCGAGCGAAGCGAAGGTGACACCCTTCGCATTCTGCTGGTCGAGCTTGTAGGCATACGCGAGGTGCGACTGATCTTCGGTGGTGTCCGATTCCGACGAGCGGAAGCCGGGCGGCATGTCGATCAGCAGGAAGCTGTTCTCGGGCGCACCCTGCACCGTCGCCGACACGTTCACGCGGTAGCTGTCGGGCAGGAACGAGTACGCGATCGTGATCGCACGGGCGCCGACGGTGGCGTCGTAGCGTACCACGGCCCGACCGTTCTCCTCGGATCGCGTGCTGGTGAATGTCTGCGCATTCAGCGCGACGGTGTCACCGGGCGACACGAGACGGAAGCTGAGCAACCGGTCGCCCGCCTTCGCGAGCTCCACCGGGCCGCCCTTGGTGCGCCCCTTGTTGGAAAGCGCGACGTACTGCTGCATCTCGACGCCGATCAGCGCCGCGCCGCGGTTCGTGGTTCGGAAGATGGCCGGCGTGGTGGTCACCACGGCGGTGTCGACCGGCAACGCAACCGACCGCGGCGCGGCGCCCACCGAGTCGGGCAGGGCGCTCATGCCGGGCGCCGCGATACCAGCGGCGGCGGCGGCTGCCGTCGCGGTGGCAGTATCGGCGACGACGGGAGTGGTGCTGGCGGAGTCTGTTACCGCGGTCTTGCTTCCAGGCGCCGGGACCGGCGACGGGAAGAGGATCGGCGTCAGAATCAGGACCGCCGCCATCAGGACGACGGCGAGGACGATGCGACGTGGTTCCATGGTCTGTATAAGGGAGCGCTCAGGGCACCGGATCAAATCCGCCGGGCCGGAACGGATGACAGCGCCCGATACGGCGCAAAGCCATCCATCCTCCGCGTGCCGCACCGTGACGCTCCAGCGCCTCGATCGCGTACGCAGAACACGAAGGATAATAGCGGCAGGCGCCCCCGAAGATGGGCGACAGCGTCAGCTGGTACCCGCGCACGATCAGAATGAACAGCTTCGCGATCACGGCAGGAACGTTGAAGTCACCGTGCGATCTTTCGCACAGCCTGCAACACTTCGGCGCGAAGCGTCTCGAAGTTTCTGGTATACGCCACCGGGAGCACCTTGAACACGAGGTCCATCGGCGGGAGCTCGGGAAGCACGTCCACGCGGATGAGTTCGCGGAGCCTCCGTTTGAGGCGGTTCCGATCGACACCCGAGTGCTTGTACTTGGGGATCACGAACCCCACCCGAGGAACGTCAAGAAGGGAAGCTAGGGCGCGCACATCCATTGAGGCGGTGCGCACTCGCTTCCCTTCGTGTCGAACCCGCTCGAGATCGGCCCCGCGCGTCAATCGTTTCGCGCGCGGGAACGACCGGGAATCAGGCGCCGGTATACTTCGACGGGATCTGGACGGTCAACACCTTGCGGCCCTTACGGCGGCGACGGGCGAGAACCTCACGGCCCCACTTCGTCTCCATACGCGCACGGAAGCCGTGCTTGCGGACTCGCTTGGTGTTACGCGGATTGTATGTCGGCTTGCCCATAATAATGCTCGAGGTAACGCGGTATAGAACGCAGTGATTCGATGAGAGTCGCCACGGCCCGCAGTCGATCGCGTTCGGTAGCAGCCTTAGAATTTACTCGCGGGACTGGCTTGAGGTCAAGCCCGCCAAGTACTCCCGCGACAACGATTTGCCCTCGCCGACCCAATCCACGTGTCAACTTGCTTGCGCTCACGAATGCGATACTGGTGTCACGTCGCTGACGCGATTGACTTATCCACACGCGAGCGTAACCTTCGCCGCCCCCGCCTGATTCTCGTTCGATTCTCGCCCACGGCCGGGGCCGCCCGAACCCCGACCTCCTGTCATGTCCCTTACGCCTGCCGAAACCTGGGATCGCCTGCGCCAACGCGCCCGGCAGGTCCTCCCGGAGCAGACGTACCGCACCTGGCTCGAGCCCACCGACGCCCTCGGCCTGGAAGGAGACACCCTCCTCATCGGCGCCCCCGACCAGTTCTCAGCCGATTGGAACGAGTCCAAACACGCCGATCTGCTGACCAGCTTCGCCGCTGTCGCCCTCGGGCACCCGATGAAGGTGCGCTTCAAGGTGGCAGAAGAACGCATGGGTCGGGTGCAGATGGACATGTTCGTACAGCCGCCACCAGCACCTGTGGTAGCGCCACTAACGGCGCACCAACAGCGCTTGTCGGCGCCACTGAACCCCCGATACACGTTCGATCAGTTCGTCATCGGCAAGTCGAACGACGTCGCCGCCGCCGCCGCACAAGCCGCCGCGCAAGCGCCGGGCAAGGTCTACAACCCGCTCTTCATCTATGGAGAGACGGGGCTCGGCAAAACGCACCTCATGCAGGGTATCGCCCACGAGCTGCTCAAACGCACCCCCACGCTGCGACTCGCCTTCGTCGGGACCGAGCAGTTCACGAATGAGTTCGTCAACGCGATCCAGACCGGACAGATGGGCGATTTCCGTCGCCGCTTCCGGGAAATTGATCTGCTGCTGGTCGACGACGTCCAGTTTCTGAAAGGGAAGGAATCCACGCAGGAGGAATTCTTCCACACCTTCAACGCCATCTATGAGGCCGGTCGTCAGATCGTCCTCACCTCCGACCGGCCCCCCAAGGAGATCCCGGGACTCGAGTCCCGCCTCGTCTCCCGCTTCGAGTGGGGCATGGTGGCCAATGTCGATTCCCCCGATCTCGAGCACCGGATCGCGATTCTGCGAAAGAAGGCGAGCCTCGATCACCTCGAGCTCACCATCCCCGACGAGGTCATTGAGTTCATCGCCCAGCATGTGAAGTCGTCGGTGCGTGAGCTGGAAGGGTCGATCATCAAGCTCCTGGCCTATGCCTCGCTCAAGCACCGCGAGATCTCCATCGAGCTCGCCCGCGAAGCACTCCGCGACAAACTCAAAAGCGCCACGACATCGGATTTTCCCGATATCCCGCCCACGACGATCACGGTGGCCACCATTCAGCAGGTGGTCTCGCGCGAGTGGGGCGTTACCCCCGACGGGCTTCGCTCGAAAACCCGTACCAAGCAGCTCACGACCCCGCGCCAGGTCGCGATGTACCTCTGTCGGGAGCTGCTGGCGCTCCAGCTGGTCGAAATCGGCAACGCCTTCGGCGGACGCGATCACTCCACCGTGATCCATTCGCTCGATCGGGTGGCCGAGGATATGGGGGGAGAGCCCGGTTTTGCCGACCGGGTGTTGAAAGTCCGGGGCATGTTGGAAACTCTCCGATCCACTGGACAACTCGGGACCTGAGTCCCCAGTCGTCCACATCGCCGCGCATCTTTCCCCCCAGTCGTGGGCCCCGATGTGCAGCAATGCGGAGAAAAAGCACTACTCGACATGGAATGCACATGATGCGGCATGGCGGAAGTGCTTTGGCACATGTAGCTTGCGGCGTTTGTAGACAAGCCCACACGCCCTGCTGCTACTACCAGTTTTATCTCTAAGACTCTTTTTAACAGCAGTCCTTCCACACAACGGGCATGCGCTTCACGATCTCGCGCGAGAAACTCCAAGAAGGACTCGCGGCGGTAACCGCCGCCGTACCGGCCAAGACCACTTTGCCGGTCCTGTCGAACCTGCTCGTCGAAACCACCGAGCGCGGGATTCGTTTCTCCGCGACCGACCTCGACATCGCCGTCAGCACGGAAGTCAGTGCCGATGTCGAAACGCCGGGGGCGATCACGATTCCCGCCAAGAAGCTGAGTGAGATCGCGCGCGAGCTGCCGCCGTCTCCCGTGAAAGTTTCGGCCAGCGGCGAACAGCGTGTCACCATCGAATGCGGACGATCCAAGTTCAAGCTGCTTGGCCTGCCGCGCGATGAGTTTCCGACGTTCCCCACCGTGCGCTTCAATGATTCGTGGCGCGTGAAGTCGGGTGAACTGCAGAAGCTCATTTCGCATGTCGCGTTCGCGGTGAGCACCGAAGAGTCACGACCCATTCTCAATGGCGTGCTCTGGGAGTTGCGCGAAGATCGCATGCGCATGGTGGCCACCAATGGTCACCGTTTGTCGAAGATGGAACTGCCGGTGGAATCGAGCAGTGCGCCGCCGGGTGATTTGATCGTGCCGCCCAAGGCGCTCGAGCAGATCAAGCGTCTCTTCCCAGCTGAGGAAGAACTCGAAATTGCACGTGGTGAAAACCATCTCGGTTTCCGTTCGCCGTTCACACAGGTGTTCACGCGCCTGGTCGAAGGCCCGTATCCGAATTACGAACAGGTCATTCCGAAGGACAACGATCGCTTCTGTCTGTGCGACAAGGCGGCGCTCACCAGTGCGCTCAAGCGCATGAGCGTGATCGCGTCCGACCAGACGCACCGCATCAAGATGTCGTTCAACACCGGTATGCTGAAGTTCAGCGTGACCACGCCGGACCTGGGCGAAGCCTCTGATGAACTGCCGGTGAACTACAACGGCGACCAGCTCGATATCGGCTTCAACGCCACGTATCTGCTGGAGATCCTGCGCTACATGCCCACCGAGCAGGTGCGGCTCACGTTCAAGGCGCCGGAGCGTGCGGCCACGATCGAGCCCGAAGGCTGGGATGATCCGGCCAAGTATCTCTGCCTGGTGATGCCGCTGCGCTTGATGGACTGATCAGCGCCACGCGGTCACCGTTCAGCGTTGTCGTTCCGCCCGGATCTCCACGCGTTGCAGCACTTGCTGTGATCGTGGTGCTCCGGGCGGAATGCGTTCCACGACCTGCATGGTGAGCGTGCTCGTGCCCTGCAGCGTTTCCAAAATGCCGGTAGCCGCGGCGATCTCCACGCGCTGTGAACCGGTGCCGGTGCCAACGAGTTCGAAGGCGCGAAAGGCGGTTCCGCCTTTGCCTTCCAGTGTCGTACTGATCTCACGATTCAGCACCAATGTCTCGCGCGACAGTTTGGCCAGCGTGGAGCGCGTGGTCGTGTAGACCGTGAGTGGCACGCCGTTGCGACACACCAACGTGACGGTGCTGTCGCGCCACTGATCGCCTTCCGCCACGCCGTCGGGAATGCGCACCAGTAGTTCACGCGCCAGCTGCATCGCACTCACTTCGGGGCGGTCGCATTCGTTGGCCAATGGCGGACGCGTCACGATGCGCAGATTGGTGCTGTCGATGAGGGCATCGATTTGCAGCAGCGATGGTCGCACCGGGGCCGCGGCCGCGGCGGCCAGTTGCTTGGCGCTCTCGGCGATGCTGCTGCGCACGGTGAACGAATCCACTTGGCCCGATCCGCGCAGCGCACCGTTCGCGGTGCGATCGAAGGACATGGACACCAACGCCCGGGTGTCGATGCGCTGTTCGTCCGACACGCCAGCCGGCATCGCGGCGCCGCTGACCTTCAAGCGGGTAACGGCCGAGACCGTCCAGTTCGTGCGCGGTTGCGTGCGCGGTAGGAGCACGCGGTTGCTGGCGACGGGCGCCACCGCTGTGGGCGCAGCCACCACCGGGCTCGGTGCGGGCGACGGCGTGGGCGATGCCGGTGCGCAGGCCAGCAGCATCAAAGGGCCAGCCACGCACCATGTCGCGGTACGAGCGGCCAAAGCGGCAAGGGAAGTCATCTGTTCGATACCACGTGCCACTCCACTGGAAACTCCGTGAGGGGTCCCGAGATCTCATGGAAAGTCGCCGGCCTATAAGCCGGGTTCTGTCAGTGCTGACATACGCGAGCGTACACCAACACCGGACGGTCATTCCTCTCGGCGTGCAGTCACCCACACGCTCCAGCAGCCTACCCGCGACTCGACGTCTTGCGACGTCCTTGCGAGACGGGTCATCTCTCGCCGCTTATTTGGCCTTGCTCCGACTGGGGTTTACCGAGCCACCTTCGTTACCGAAGGCGCGGTGGGCTCTTACCCCACCCTTTCACCCTTACCGCCACATCGGTTACCCGATACGACGGCGGTTTGCTTTCTGTTGCACTGTCCGTCGCACGAAGCTCACGCCGCATGCGCCCAGGCGTTACCTGGCAGTCTACCCTGTGGAGCCCGGACTTTCCTCGGTGCTTGAGCTTGCGCCCAAACATCGCGACCATCCGGCCGGCGACCAATCCATGAGATAGAGAAATATAGCTGGACCACCGATACGCCCGAAGCGTAATGCGGTTCCATTGCCAAGGAATACATCCTATCGCCACACAGTGACGGCACGATGACGACACCACGGTAGCCTATCGTCGTGATCGGCCCGCTGCGCTCGCAGCCCCCGGCCCCCCACACGGACCCTCCGGTAAGTGAGGCGCGTATGGCATCCCCGTTGAGATCGTCGCTGGCAGCGTCGTCGACATCGCAGGCTCGTACCACGGTCTACCCGATGGCGCCGGTGAAGTCTACGACTGCGCCAGGTGCGGACGACGCGCCCTCGCGATCTATCGTGACGTTTCTCACACCAGCCGAGCGGCAGCGCGTTGATGCGTTGGGGCAGGGGAGTTACACGACCGTGCATCGCGAAAGCTTCGACGACATGCTGCGCGATCTACGTACGCAGCCGGTGTCGGCCATTATCGTGTCCGTGTCGCGCTATCAGCAGCATCACGGCGCGCAGGTGGCGCGCATGGTTCGGGAGTTTCCGCGCGTGCCGGCGGTGGCCTTGCTCACCGGCAATGAAGCGCGCACCACCCAATCGTTGCTCGCGTTGGGGCAACAGGGAGTGCAGACGCTGGTGGACGCGCGTGATCCGGCCGGATGGCGTGATCTGCGACAGTTCGTGAATCGCGAAGTGTCGACCACCATCGAGGCGGTGGCCATCCGTCGTATTCGCGCCGATCTCACCGGCGCCAACGACGATTGTCTGCGCTTCTTCGATGAGCTCTTTCTTGCGCCGCGTTCACTCACCACGGTACGTCAGTTGGCGCGGCGGTTAGGTGTGGTGCCCACCACCTTCATGAGCCGGTTCTTTCGCGCCGGCATTCCAGCGCCCAAGAAATATCTCGCGACGGCGCGGTTGGTGCGCGCGGCGCGACTGCTGGAGAATCCGGGCTACAGCCTCACGCAGGTCGCGTTCCTGCTCGAATACTCGTCACCGCAGAGTTTCTCGCGGCATGTGATGCATTCCTTGCAATGTGGGGCGGCCGAGTTTCGCAGGACACACACGGGCGAGGCGATGCTCGAGCACATGCGCCAGCGACTTATTCTACCCTATCAGCAACAACTCATCGGGTTCGTGCCGGTCGAGGTCACGCCGCAATGGATTTCGCGCCCCGCGCTGGTGCCGGCGGGGGAGTCGGCACTCCCGTCCGCGCACCCGCGCGTGACTGCGTCGGCGTGGCCGCCGCCAACGCCGCAAACTCCGCCGTGCGTGTCGTCGTGACCGGGCTCTAGAGTGTACAATGCAGAAGGCGAAGTTCACGGACGCGCAGATCGACGAAATTCCACGTCAGGTGGAAGCCGGTATCGCTGTAGCCGAGCTGCCGCGAACGCACGGCATAAAGGCGGGTGGTCTCAATCGGTGAGTGCAACGAATCGTCGGTAGTTGCACTTACCGGGAGGGGACCGTGGGGAATCGAAAGGGACGCGGCCATCTATCGCCGAGCGAGCGGGCAGAGGTGTGGCGTCGCTGGCGCACGGGCGAGCGGCTGGCGGAGATCGCTGTGGCGTTGCAGGTCTCCGAGATTGGCGTCTATCAGCACATCCGGAAGGCGGTCGGGATCGCCGAGCTTCCACGGCTGCGCGCCGCGTTCGCGTTAATGGCGGCTGAGCGCGAGGTGATCTCACGCGGACTGGTCGAGGCGCTGTCATTCCGCGCGATTGCGCAGCAGATCGGCCGGCCGACGTCGACGGTGAGCCGCGAAGTTGGGCGCACTGGCGGTCGCGGTACCTTTCGCGCGGTGCGCGCCGAGGCAGCGGCGTGGGAGCGGGCGAGCCGGCCTAAGCGGTGTAAGCTCGCGACGCGCGTGCGGCTTCGCCGACTCGTGGCCGCGAAACTCGAAGCCAAGTGGTCGCCGGAGCAGATTGCGGGGTGGTTGAAACGGCAGTTTCCCTCCCAGCCCGAGCTGCACGTGTCGCACGAGACGATCTATCGGACGTTGTATCTGCAGGCGCGCGGGGCGCTGAAGCGCGAGCTGACGGCGCACCTGCGGACGCAGCGCACTGAACGCGGGCGCCGGACGAAACCCACGGACCGTCGGGGCCGCATTCGCGACGCGGTGTCCATTCGCGAGCGGCCCGCCGAGGTCGAGGATAGAGCGGTGCAGGGCCACTGGGAAGGCGATCTGCTGACGGGGCGCGGCAGCTCCTATATCGCGACGCTCGCGGAGCGTCGGACGCGTTATGTGGTCTTGGTGAACTTCGCCTCGAAGGCGGCCCCGCATGTCGCGCAACGGCTCCAGCGACAGCTGCAACACTTGCCGGAGCATCTCATCAAAACGCTCACTTGGGATCGCGGCCACGAGACGGCGGAACACCGCGCGTTCGCGGTCGCCACGGACATGCAGGTTTACTTCTGCGACCCGCACAGTCCCTGGCAACGCGGTACCAACAAAAACACTAACGGGTTGCTGCATCAGTACTTTCCGCGCTCGCTCGATCTCTCCCGTCTCACGCAACGGGAGCTCAACGCCGTCGCGCAAGCGCTCAACAACCGGCCGCGTGCGACGCTTGACTTCAAATCTCCCGCCGAGATGTTCAACGAACTGTTGCGCTGACCGACTGAGACCGCCGCGTCTCAATTCTTATCTCTGGAAGCAGAAGTTCGGTGCGGCCGTCGTGCCTTAACTGGAGCGAATAAAGGCGTTGGAGCTCGAGAGTGCGAAGAGCAAACGAACATTCGCCGATCAAGCGTTAGAGCTGGTGGCGGTCAAGGATGTGTTGACCCGACGCTTGTAGCTCGCATCCACGATGCGTGCCATCGTAATGCCGGTACAGCGGGCCTATCGCATCGCGCACAGGCCATCGCCGACGCATCGACACAGGCCGCCACGGATGCGCGCATCATCACGGCCCTACTGGAGATCGTGGGGTAGCTCGGGCGCTGGGGACTCTCTGGAATCACCAGCGAGACACTTGGGCGATGGAATTCACGGGCGACTCCTTCCACTCGGGCCTCTCCTCTCGCCTGTTTAACATATTGGGCGAGGTCTATTGCGAGCCGCACCCCATCGTATTTGGTGTGTCGTTGCTGAGCGTATGCATCATCGCCGTGCTCGAGGAGATGCGTACCATCTAGAGTCGGCCACGCCAACTCCGCTGGGACAGCGTCCAGGAATTCTTGGCAGACGCGACGAACGACTTGGCGCATCTGCACGGCGTTCATATCCACTTCATCGAACCCGGCAATCCGAACCCGAACGCGCATATCAAACGCCTTCGCACGGCAGCTCTCGATGCTTTGGTCCTCGCCTCGCTCGACGAAGTCCGTGACGTTGGTGAGCAGTCGAGCCACGTGTACAACAGCGAACGGTCACACGCGAGTCTCGGGCGTCTGCCCCAATCACCTGCCACCCGAGGCCGACCACCGCCCTCGGGCAGTCCGATTTCAAACCGTGCGTTTGATGCGGAAGTCTGCGTAACCACTCAACTGCCCAGCCATTTCAAGCTCCTAGACGTCGCGGAGACCTCACGTCTTTTTGGATGCTCCTTTGAAACGCCACTCGTGACTGAGCCGTCCCAACATACCTCTCGATGTGCGACGGTCCGAGGACAAGCTGGCTAATTCTGCCGAGTGGATTGCCGCTCTAGGTCTCTTGCGCGCTCGTAGCCCGCGCGTGACATCAGCAGAAGTCCGATTGGCATGAGGGCGTTCGCGAATTCTAGGGTCGTAGCAAACCAAGGAAGGTCGTCTGCCTCAAGCCCGAGCGACAAAGCCCAGATCGCCATGAGCACGGCGCCAAAAGGCCCCTTACGATATCCAGGATAGTAGTGACTCCAAAGGAGGCCAATCACCGAGAACAGTACGAACCCGATGTTTGGCCACAGTGCTAGGTCCATGGTCTCTCCGTTCTCATGAAAGCATCGCGGCCTCCAATCCGAAGGCCGCGATGCAAAAGGAAGCCTGACTATCGCGTTGACGAAGTATACGGCGAGCGGAACTCAAGAGCGTCAGGATGCTCACGCCTGCACTGTCTGTACGCGGCTCGCGCATCGTTGAACTCACTTTGGAGCAACGCGATACCCGCGATTCCGCCGGCCACGGCTAGGACATTCAGTCCGGGAACCATCGCAGCGCCGGCAAAGGCGAGCGCTCCAGCAACGAGATAGCCTGATTTGTAAGCGTAGTTTCGCTCCTGCGCGTCACAAGGTCCGCCGTCCTCACCTTCGTCAAATGCTGCAATACCAAACGCGGCTTTGTTGCCGCGCGTACCGAGCGCATCCGAGATGCGAATGCTGCCTGAACCTGAAAGACTCGTGGGTGAGCGTGGGCTTGAATACTCCGTACTGATCAGGTCTGCTTCGTAAGTTTCTACAGCGTCATTTGCGACTGCTGTCGACCACGTCACGAGGCCAGTGACGATCTCGTCGACCTGAGCAGGTGCAAGTTGCTCCGAGAGGGGAGCGGATGCGTCTGCCACGGGATAAATGATCGGCTCCCAATCAACGCTGGCTCGCGGTGCAACGTCGATTCGGCTCACAAGGAGTGACCCGATAGGCCGATCTGAACGCTGGAAATACTTCACATTTAGGGACTTCGCGTTGAGCTCAATTAGCTCGAATAGATCCCCGTAACGCCCTCCGCTCGGCTTTGGTATGGGCGTACCGGATGCAGAAGATCACTTCGTTGCCTTCTCACCCTTCGAGTCTCGAATAAGAACCGCGTCGAAGCCAGAGAAAAAACCCTGATTGTTGACGGAAATCCGCATCTCAAACTGCGGTGCAACGTACGGGACGACTTCCCGGCGTTCCTCTCGAACTTGCAACGGACTGAGGATGTCTGCATCTCCACAACCCGTTATCAGAACGACCGCGCCAAGACCAACCACAGTAAACTTCAAAGAAGCTTTGCCACTTAACATCACAGTGCTCCGAGGGAATTGAGAAATACCGCGTCGGCCAACATTCGTCGGCCGGCGCAACAATATGAAGGAGCTTGCTAAAATGCAAGAAGCGTTTCTCGAGTGCTTTTCATGTGTTCAATCAATGAGCTAGACCCGCAGGAGCACGAGAAACTGGATCGACCTGAGACTACAGGAGGCTCCACTTTGTGAGAACTCTGGAGCGCCCCAGCAAGGCGAGCACCTTTTCGTCTGAGCAGTTTTAGGCTGAAGGGTGTTCACGATGCCGAAGAAGTCGGCAAAACGACGGCATGAGAACAAAGCCGAAGGGGACTGAGGACAACGGCCTCATACTTGAACGTGTCGATGAACTGTTGCGCGCGGATACCCTCAAGGAGGTGTCTTCGGCAGCATGATCACTGGGACTTAAGTGACGCGAAACCAGTGTAGAGAAGTCCACCTGAAGTCGCGAGAGCGGTGCCGAGAACAGCTCGTCGCCTTCGTGCCGGTCGAGGTCACGCCGCAATGGATTTCGCGCCCCGCGCTGGTGCCGGCGGGGGAGTCTGCACGCCCGTCTGCGCACCCGCGCGTGACTGCGTCGGCGTAGCCGCCGCCAACGCCGCAAACTCCGCCGTGCGTGTGGTGACGGCAAACTCGCTCGTGTGCCGCAATGCCACCGCGCGCATGCGGGCCGCAGTTTGCGAGAGTTGCGCGGCGCTGCGTGAGAGCTCGTCGATGCTGGCGCTTTGTGCGATTGATGCATCGGCAGCGGTGCGTGCATCGAGTGAGGCTCGATCAGATGAACTGTCGAGGGCTTCGAACGCATCGGCGACACCGGCCGAGAGTTGCGCCTGCGCGTGGGCGAGTGCGGCCACATCATCGCTCTGATGCGAGATCCGCGCGATGCCATTCACGAGCGCCGACAACGCCTGCGTGGCGTCACGCGCGATATGCCCGGCGCCGGCCACTACATCAGCCGTGCTGTCCATCGACAGCACGGCGGCGCTGATATCATCGCGGACGCGCTGTACGGTGGCCGCGATGCGCTTGGCGGCCTGTGCACTTTCTACCGCCAACGTGCGGATCTCGTCGGCTACCACGGCGAAGCCCAAGCCTTCATCACCCGCCCGCGACGCTTCGATGGCGGCGTTGAGCGCCAGCAGATTCGTCTGCCGCGCGATGCGCGACACGGTGGCGACGAAATCACCGACCTGTTCCGACGCGGGGGCGAGCAGTCGCACCTGTTCGGCGGTGGCATTCACATCGCTGCCGACCCGCAGCAGGGCCTGCGCGGCGCGTTCGATGGCTTCGCGACTCGCGGCCGCGGCACGGTCCACGTGGTGCGCGTCGGTCGCCGTCGAGGCGGCCGTCTGCTGCGTCGTGTCGGCCGTCCGTCGTGCTTCCTGACTGGCCACGACGCCATCACGCGCGCGTTCGCGCTGGTGGGCCAGCTCTTCGCTGAGCGCCGTGGCGCCAGTTGCCACGTCACCGGCGCGTCGTTGCATGACACTGGCCGCGCCGTGTACCTGCGTGGCCACTGCCGCCAACTCATCAGCCTCGCGCTGCACTGTGTCGATCAGCAGCGTGAGCTCATCGAGCATACGATTAAAGCTCATCTCGAGAAACCCGAGTTCATCGGCGTGCCGCGCATCGGCCCGGGCCTGCAGGTCACCGCGCTCCACCTGCGCCATGCGTTCGCGCGTGCGACGGATCCGGGTGATCAGCTTGGATGGCATTTGAATCACCTGCTGCGCCACCACGACGAGCATCACCGCGGCGAGCAGCACCTGCGGCCACGGCGCGGCATCGGCTGGCCGGGCCTGCGCGTAGGCGTAACTCGCGATCAAGAAGCCCACGGCCGACGAGAGCGTGGTGAGATAGCCGAGGGCTGGTCCGCGGTCAAACGAATAGGGGACGATCGCCAGGATGTACGTGAGCACCAGCACCGGCGATCCGAACAGATACACCACGCCGCTGATCAGTACGGTGTCGAATATCGCGAACACATATTTGAACCAGCGTCGGTACCATCGGGTGGACGCACCGACAGCCGCGAGCGCCCAATTGGTGGCGATGGCGGTGCAGAACATCGCGAGCACGGCCGGCAGCGACACGTCGGCGAGGCCCAGTCGGAGGCCGGCGATGAGGACACCCGCGATGAAGATCGTGCTCCAGAACCGCCGTTTGGCGGCGATCCGGAAGGTGGCGATGTCTTTGGCGCGCTCTTCGTCGAAGAGGGCCTGATACGGGGTGTGGGCGCTGGGCGTGTGCATACGTCTAACAGACGCGTCACGCCCGAGCGCGGTATCAGGTCGGGCTCAGGCCTGTGGGATCAGCGGCAGGAGTTCGGCGGCAGTGACCAAAGTGATCACCTTGAGGCCGACCGCTTCGAGCGCCTCGCGGCCTCCTTCCTGGCGATCGACCAGCGCCAGCACGCCCAGGATCTCGCCGCCGGCGGCGCGAATGGCCTCGACGGCCTTGAGGGCTGAGCCGCCGGTCGTGATCACGTCTTCCACCACCACGACTTTGTCGCCGGGCTGGAAAGGACCTTCGATCAGCTTTCCGGTGCCGTGCTGCTTGGCTTCCTTGCGGACGGTAAAGGATCGAACCATCCCGCCGGTGCCGGCGTCGGCGTCGAGGGCCGAGGTGTGGGCAATGGCGTAGGAGATCGGGTCGGCGCCCAAGGTGAGACCACCGACCGAATCGACCGGCCACCCGCTGTCACGGAGGGCGGCGAGTGCCTCACGACCGATGAGCATTTGCCCTTCGGGGCTCATCGTGGTGAGGCGGCAGTCAACGTACAACGTGGAACGGCGGCCCGAGGCCAGCACGAAATCGCCCCGCTTGGCCGACCGTTCGGCGAGCAGGGTGGTTAGCCTCGTCGAAATAAGCCCTTCATTTTGCCGAAGAGTCCACCCTTGTCCTCACCGTCACCGTCAGCCGAGATCGCCGGTACCGACTTGCTGGTCGAGCTGCTGGCGCTCGGAGCACTGCTGGCGCTGGCCATGGCGGTGGTCTGCGCGGCCGCCGCGAAGGCGTCCGAGAAGTCCTTGACCGTGGGGTAGCGATCACTGGGCTGCTTGGAAAGCGCCTTCATGACGACGTTTTCGACCGCCACCGGAAAGGCCAGATTGGGCTTGGCCTTATTGAGCACGACCGGCGGCTGCGTGAGAAGCTGGGAAAACAGCTCGCGCGGCGACTTGCCGGTATATGGCAGCGTGCCCGTGAGCAGGAAATACGCGATGGTGGCCAGCGAGTACTGATCGGCGGCCGGCCCGACCAGTTCGCCTGACAAGGCTTCCGGCGCCACATACATGAGCGTGCCGACGAAGAAGCCGGCGCGCGTGAGCCGCTGATCGGGAGCGGCGTCGGTGTCGGCGGCGATGCCGAAATCGAGCAGCTTCACATGATGCGTGGCCGGATCGTACATCACGTTTTCCGGCTTCAGATCGCGATGTACGATGCCGACATCGTGCGCGGCCTGCACCGCGCTGCAGATCTGCGACAGGATCTCGGCGACTTCCTTCGACGATAGCGGGCCGGTCTTTTCGGCATACTTGTCGAGGATCTCACCACCGGCCCATTCGATCGCGAGGTAGTAGCGCTCGCTGTCGGATTGACCGTAGTCTAGGGTGCGCACGATGTTCGGGTGTTCTACCCGTGCGCCGAACTGCGCCTCGCGCAGGAATCGCGCGACAGCAGTCTTGTCATGCTGCAGCTTCTCGCGCAGCACCTTGAGGGCGACTGTACCATGCGTGGCATGATCGGCACGAAACACGGTAGACGTACCGCCCTCGCCGACTTTTCCACGCACTGTATAGCCGGCCAGCGTCGTTCCGACTAGCGTCTCTATGGCCACGGGGCGAACGTAACGCCCACGCGCGGTACCAGCAAGAAGTTTCCGGACATAAAGTGCAATCCGTGACCAGTTCGTATGATCGGCACGGCTTTAGCGGGTGATCAGCAACCACGGCGGGCACCTTCTGCCTGCACGGACGGTACAATGCGTTTCGTGAACCCACGCGCCTTGCCTCTTCGAATTCGCTTCGTGGCGACTGCCACGACCACGTTGGCCCTGTTGGCCGCCTGTTCCGGCAATCGACCAGCCGTCGGACCGGGCTCAGCCGTTGCACCGCCGGGACCCGGTGGGGCCGCGGGTGCCCTGGGCACCGGCGTCGTACCCGGCTCGCCCGCCGACATGCAACGGTTGTATCGCAGCATGGGCCTCATTGCGGGCACGGGCGCCATTCCGTTCGTGTCGTCGGTGTCCTTCCTGCGCTCGCCGACACCCGACAGTACGCTCACGCTCATCGCGCTCAGCCTCCCGTCGCGCGTGCTGGGCTTCACGCGCCAGGGTGAACGCTACGCCGCGAGCTATGTGGCGCGGCTCGAAGTGCGGCAGGGCACCACGGTGGTGAAGCTGATCGAAGCCACTGAGAAGGTGCTGGTGCCGACGTTTCGCGAAACCTCGCGCACCGATGAAAGCATCATCTGGCAGCAGTTCCTGAAACTGGCGCCGGGCCGATACAGCGTCGCCCTCAGCATCAAGGACGAGTCGAGCATCCGCAACGCCTCCGAAGAGGTACAGCTTGAAGTGCCGCGCCTGTCGCGCGACATGCTCGGCTCGCCGCTGCCGGTGTACGAAGCGATTCCACGTACCACCGCCGATTCGCTGCCGCGTCTTCTGGCCCGTCCGCGCGCCACGGTGGTCTTCGGACAGGATTCGATACTACCGCTGTATCTCGATGCCGTCGGCGCCGAAGCGCCCACGCGCGCCCACGTGCGCATCATGGGCGAAGGGGACACCCGGCTGTTCGACGCCGATATCGAATTGCCGGCGCGCGGCGAGGGACACAGCACCACGTACGGTGTGCCCGTTGCCAAGATGGGTATCGGCATCAATACGCTGCTGGTGAGTGTCCCGGGACGCGCTGACACGGCGCGCGCGCGTGTGCTCGTGAGCCTCGGCGATGATCTGCCGATTGCGTCGTTCGACGAAATGTTCTCCTACCTCCGCTACTTCACGACCGCCGACCGACTCAAGGCGTTGCGCGATGCGACGCCGGCCTTTCGCCCCGAGGCGTGGGCGACCTTTCTCAAGGCGACCGATCCGATTCCCGGCACGCCGGAGAATGAAGGACTGCGCGACTATTTCGGCCGCATTCGCGTGGCCAACATCCGCTTCCGCGATGACGGCCCGGTGGGTTGGCAGAGCGATCGCGGCACGGCCTTCGTTGCCCTTGGCGATCCCGACAACATCGTCGACACCGGCATGACCGATCCAAACGCGCGCGTGCGGCAGCAGATCTGGGAGTATCGCGAACTGCGGGTGCAAATCGTGTTCGTCGATCAGACCGGCTTCGGACGCTGGCGTTTGTCCACGCAGGGTCGGGCGGAACTCGACAACGCAATCCGTCGGCGCATGGCGTTGCGGCAGTGAGTGAGGTGCAACGTCCCACCGCACCGCGCCTCTTTCTGATCGACGGCTACGCCCTGATCTACCGCGCGTTCTTTGCGCTGATGACGCGTCCGCTCGTGACAAGCCATGGCGAGAACACCTCGGCCGCCTGGGGGATCGCAACGTTTCTCAAGCGGCTGTTGGTCACGCACAAGCCGGAGTTGCTGGGCTGGGTGCATGATTCGGGCGCAACGTTTCGCGACGATCTGTATCCCGACTACAAGGCCACGCGCGAGAAGCTGACCGACGAACTGCAGGCCGACTTCGATCGGGGGCTCGAGCGCATCAATCAGTTGCTCGCGGCGTACAGCATTCCCGTACTCGCGGTGCCCGGCTTCGAGGCCGACGATGTGATCGGGACGCTGGCGCGTAAAGGTGTGGACGCCGGCTACAACGTGGTGATCGTGTCGGGCGACAAGGACTTTCAGCAGCTCGTGCGCCCGGGTGTGTGGTTGCTCAATCCCGGTCGCGGCGGTCCGGCCAGTGTCGAAGAGCAGTGGGTCGGTGTCGAGAACGCGAATGATCGGCTTGGTGTGCCGCCCGATCGCGTGATCGACTATCTCGCACTGGTCGGTGATTCGTCAGACAACGTGCCCGGCGTGAAGGGCATCGGCGAGAAGGGTGCGCAGGAGCTCATCGCGCAGTTCGGCGCGCTCGAGGATATCCTCGCGCACGTGCACGAGATCGCGAAGAAGCGGCCGCGTGAAGCGTTGCTGGCGCAGGAAGCGGAAGCGCGCCTGTCGAAGCAGCTGGTCACGATTCATCAGGACGTGCCGATCGCACTCGATCCGTCCACGTTGCAGATGAGTGCCCCCGATACGCAGGCGCTCCGGCATCTGTATCTGGAGCTCGAGTTCACGTCGCTGCTGAAGGATTTGGGTGGCAGCGCGCCGGCCGAGATCGCGGCGCCAACACCGACGGAGACCGACACGGAAGCACCGACGTCGTCAAACCGTCCCGCCGCACTGGCGATGACGATGGGCGCGAGCGGCGTGCCGGTGCTGGCCGACGCACGCTACGTCACGGTCGACACCATGCCGGCCCTCGAGGCGCTGCTGGCCCGGGTGGGCGAGGTGCCGTTTATCGCGTTCGATACCGAGACCGTGCCGGAGCCCGGCGCGCCGGCTACGATCGATGCGATGCGTGCACGCTTGGTCGGCTTGTCGATCGCGGTCGCGCCAGGCGAGGCATACTACCTGCCATTCGCGCATCGTCACGAGGACGGCGGCGGCAATCTCGCGTTGTTGTCGGGTGATGCCGGCATCGCGGGCCGACGGTTGAACGCGGGCGTCGAGCCGCCGGTGAATCTGCCGGCGTTCGACAGTGACGCGATGGCGCCATTACGCGCGATGCTGGAAGACGCGAGTGTGAAGAAGCTGGCGCAAAATGCGAAGTACGATGTGCTCGTGCTGCGCGGCGCCGGCGTGCGATTGGCCGGTCTCGAGTTCGACACGATGTTGGCCAGCTATGTACTCGATCCGGGGCGCCGTTCACACGGTCTCGATTTGCTGGCGCTCGAGTTTCTCGGACACACGATGACGGCGTACGAGCAGCTGTGCGGCAAGGGCCGTAATCAGCTGCCCTTCGATGTCGTACCGGTCGATGCCGCACGTGACTACTCGTGCGAAGACGTCGACATCACCATGCGCTTGCGGGCGAAGCTCGAGCCCATGCTGGGCAGTCACGGCATGTCGGACTTGTTCCGCAACGTGGAGGTGCCGCTGGTTGAAGTGCTGGCCGACATGGAATGGGACGGCATCGCTATCGACCTCACGTGGTTCGAATCGCTGAAGACGCGATTCAAGAGTGAACGCGAGCGCGTCGAGCAGCTGATTTATGCCGAGGCCGGGCAGGAGTTCAACATCAACTCCAATCCGCAGTTGCGTGTGATTCTGTTCGACAAGCTCGGACTGCCGGTGAAGAAGAAGACCGCCACCGGGCCGAGCACCGACGCGAGTGTGTTGCAGGAGCTGGCCGAAGAAGGGCACACGCTGCCAACGCTGCTCATGGAGTATCGCGAGATCTTCAAGCTGGAAGGCACGTACATCGATGCGTTGCCGAAGCTGGTGCATCCGCGCGATCACCGGCTGCACACGTCGTTCAACCAAACGGTGGCGGCCACTGGTCGATTGTCGAGTACCGACCCGAACCTGCAGAACATTCCGAACCGCCGTGAGCTGGGGCGCGAGATCCGTCGGGGCTTCGTGCCGCGGCCGGGATGGCGGCTGCTCAGTGCCGACTACTCACAGATCGAACTGCGGTTGCTGGCGCATTTGTCGGGCGATCCGGCGTTCGTGACGGCATTCAAGGCCGGCGGTGACATTCACCGCCAAACGGCCGCTATCATTTTCGGCGTGGACCTGGCCGATGTGAACGGCGAGATGCGGGCGCGCGCGAAAACGATCAATTTCGCGACGATTTACGGGCAGGGCGCCCATGCGCTGTCTCGGCAGCTCAAGCTTCCGCATGCCGAGGCGAAGGCGTTCATCGACACCTATTTCGAGCGGTTCGCCGGGGTGAAGGCGTTCCTCGATCGCTGTGTCGTCGAGGCGAAGGCGAAGGGGTATGTGGAGACGCTGTTTCACCGTCGTCGCTACATCCCGGAGCTCAAGGAGCGAAACCACAACATGCGCGCCTTTGGCGAGCGGGTGGCGGCCAACGCGCCGATCCAGGGCTCGGCGGCGGATCTGATCAAGATCGCCATGATCCGGGTGCACCACGCGCTGGCCGGCGAGGGGCTGGCTTCGCGGATGCTGCTGCAAGTGCACGACGAACTGATCTTCGAGTTGCCGGTCGCCGAGCAGTCGGTGTTGTCGGCGCTGGTGAAGCGGGAGATGGAGTCGGCGGCGGCGCTGGACGTGCCGTTGCTGGTGGAGATGGGGGTCGGCGACGACTGGGTGGCCGCCAAGTCGTGACGGGGCTGGGACTTGCCTCGTTTCGCGAACGGGTGGGTGTCGCAGTTTGCATGAACTCAGGGGCGCTGCGAGACTGGTCCCAGCGGTAGACCTCCGGCGGCATTGTGGTAAACGATTGTTTTGCAACGGGTTAGGATCGTGCGAGGAGCGCGGCACCCGGGTTGCTAAGGAAGAGGGTATCGCGGATCCCCACATCCGCCCCCAATGCCAGCACCCGGGACCATATCGTTCCGGGCCGACCCGAGGAAGCCACATGCGACCGTCCCGTTCCCGTCAGGGGTTTACACTGATCGAGCTGCTGATTGTCGTGGTCATCATTGGCATTCTGGCGGCCCTCGCGATCCCGAAGTTCCAGAGTACCAAGGGCAAGGCGTACGCGGCGGCGCTCAAGAGCGACCTGAAGAACGTCGCGTCGATGCAGGAAGACTATTTTTATTACAACGAGACGTACGCGGCGAATGTCGGTGCCCTGAGCTTCAGCAGCACGAACGGCGTGACAATCAGTATTGCCGAGGCAGACGGGCGGGGCTGGTCGGCCACTTCCACGCATCCGGCCGCTTTTCCGCTTACATGTGCGGTGTTTTACGGCCAGGCGGCTCCGCTTGGTGGTGCGACATCAGAGGGTGTTGTACACTGTCAATAGCGCTACGTAACGCGCCACGCTCGGCGCACTACAGCAACAGTTGATCTGTTTTGAACGGTTTCGAATTCACCATCGCGTCCGACCCTGACGCCCAGCGGCGTGCCTCTCGCATGCGCGAGGTCACCTTCGCCTCTGGGGCGCGGGAGTTCCGGAAACGCCGCGACGGAATGATCTACGCGATGGACGGCGGGCTGTGGTTACACCGGCACGTCTGGCAGGGCCGCCCCATGGTGCACTTCGTGAGCACCGACCGCGCGCGGCTGCTCGCGTACGGCGACGTGGTAGGGATTCCCGCCGAACGACTTCAATACAAGCCCCTGCGCGACCCGCGCACCGAGGTGCGCCGCGAGGCGTGGCACTGGGACCTCGGCGGTCCCGTGTACCCGCCGGTGGACGAGCGGCTGCTGAGCGACTGACCGGCGGCATTCCGCCCACGCGTAAAACGCTTATGCCGCGGATCTGCTGTTGTCGTGCGATGCGCCCTCGCGAAGCTCAAATCACCGCTCCGCCGCCAGCCGCTCCAGCGCGAAGGCATCCTGCCTGATGGCGTCAGCTTCGGCGAGCAGCGCCCCCTGCAACGCCGGATCGCGGCGGAATGCGAAATAGGCCCGGGCGCGATCACGGGCTCGACGCGTGCGGTCACCGTACCGCAGGTCGCTGCTGGCCGACGGCACGAGGGTCAGAAAGAAGGCGAGCGCCCACCACCCGCCGGCCAACGAGGCCACCACCGCGGTTTGCACGATGTAGGCGGCGAGCACCAGCAGCAGCCCGACCACGAGCGTGCGCATGGCGGGTTCGTCGAGGGCCTGCACGTTGCGCAGGGCCAGTCGACGGGCCAATTGGATCGGTGCGAAGTGGGTGAGGCGACCCCAGAATCCGATTGGTGCGGCGATCAGCGCCAGCGTGGCCTCGCGAACCGCGAAGCGCATACCAGCTGCGGCCTGGGCGCTGATCGCGAGATCGTGTGGGTCGATGCCACGTTCGTCGAGGCGCGTGCCGAAGGCGCGTACGCGCGCTTCGAAGCCATCGAGTCGTGTGTGCAACTCCGCGTCGTCGCGCGCCCGCAGCGTGCTGTGGACCCGGTCGAGGCGTCGCAGCAGCTCGAGCACGCGTCCGAGCGACGGCGTGCCTTCGGCCACCGACGGGGTCGGCTCGAGCAGCGCGCTGAGTGTGCCGCCCACCCGCTGCAAACGCTCAGCGTCGCTCGGAGAATCGAAGTTCAACGTCACGGCAGCGAGACGTGCCGTGACCAACTGCGTGAGCGTGGCCACCGAGATGCCTGCATCGACCAACGGGTCCACATGAATGGGCTCGCCGACCTGCATCAGCACGCGCGAACGCGGCGCTTCCTTGCGTTCGAAGAGCAGGCCGATTGGTATGATACGGACGCCGCGCACGCCATGCGCCTGATACGCCTGCAGCGTCATGCGGGCCAGCCCCGTGCGCAGTGGCGCGAGCTGTGGCAGGTCGTGGCTCTTGCCCTCGGGAAAGATCACGATGGCGCCCTGTTTGGCGAGCGCGTCGGCCACCGCTTCGAACGACGCCGCATTGCGCTCGGCGTCCGCGGGCGAGGCCGACGAGGCACCCGCTTTGCTCTCGTCGCTGGCGCGTCGCAACGGCACGACGCCGACCGCCTGCAGGAACGTGGTCGCGAGCGGATTGGCGAAGATCGTTGCCTTGGCGGTGAAGTGCACACGTCGAGGAACGGCGTAGCCCACGACCAGCGCATCAACCAGCGCATTGGGATGATTGACGGCGAGAAACACCGGACCGTCTTTCGGCACGCGCTCGATCCCTTCCGTCAGGATCGAGCGATAATACCAATGCAGCGCGACCCCGATGACGGGCTTGAGCAGCTCATAGAGCATCAATGACGCGTTTTACGTGCAACTGGGGCATCACACGCCACGCAGATTCGCATCGGCATCACGCGCGGCACGTTCGCCTTCTTTCACATTCACCGTGGCCAGAATGGCGCCGCCGATCACGAAGAATGCGATGACCCAGAGGATGGCGCCGCGGCTGCTGCCCGTCTGCCCGATGGCGATGGCAAACACCAGCGGACCGAGAATGCCGCCGAACTTCTCGAACACCGAGTAGAAGCCGAAAAACTCGCCGCTCTTGTGCTTCGGGACCATGCTGGCAAACAGCGAACGACTGAGCGCCTGTGTGCCACCCTGCACGAGCCCGACGAGCACGGCGAGGATGTAGAACTCGCGTTCCGTGTGGATTCCATAGGCGTAGATGCAGATGCCGGTGTACACCACGAGTCCGAGCAGAATGGAGAGCTTCGCGCCGAGCTTGCCGGCGAGCGTACCGAACGCGAAGGCGAACGGAATACCGACGAACTGCACGAGCAGGATCGCCTTGATCAGCGCTGGGCGTTCGATGCCGATTTCGGCCCCGAACGCGGTCGCCATTTTCACGATGGTCTGAATGCCGTCGTTGTAGATCGTGAACGCCAGCATCGCCAGAAACGCCTGTTTGTAGAGGCGCATTTCACGCAGCGTTTCGCCGAGTCGTGAAAACGCGACGGCAAACGGGTTCGCGGTCGAGCCTTCGTCCGATTCGACGGTGCGCGGAGGCTCCGGGACCGTGCGGAATAGGGGAATCGAGAAGAGCAGCCACCACACGCCGACCGAGACAAAGGCGAGGCGCGCCGGCAGTGTGGCCTGATCGGGGGTGATGCCGTCACCCGTTGGCAGGCCCAGCAGGCCCGGGTTACTCATCCACGCCAGATTGATGGCCAACAGGAGTCCACCACCGATGTAGCCGATCGCATAGGCGGCGGTGGACACGCGATCGATCTCTTCTTCGGTCGCGATGTGCGGCAACAGCGCTTCATAGAACGTCATGCTGCCGGCGGCGCCCGCAATCGAGAGCACGAACATTGCGGAGGCAAAGAGCAGTTCACCACGATCGATGAAGAACATGCCGGCGGTGGCGACGACGCCGATCAGCATGAAGGCGAAGAGGAAGCGCTTCTTGGCCGCCTTGAAGTCGGCCACTGCCCCGAGGATCGGCGCCAGCAGTGCGATCGCAATCGCGGCGACGGTATTGGCGTAGCCCAGTGACTGGGTAGCGGCTTCAGGTGTCCGATCAGCGCCGGCCACTTGAATGAAGTAGATCGGGAACACCGCCGTGGTGATCACCGTCTGCATGGAGGACACGGCCCAGTCGTACATTGCCCAGGCACGCAACTCGGATCGATGCAATCCGAGCGCGTTCAACCATCCCTTCCGGGATCCCGTGCGGGCGTCAGCCATGAGCAGTCTTGGTCAGGAGTCTCGAAATGGGCATCACTCTGCGGCAGATTATAGTCCGTGCACACACCCACGCTGTCCAGTACGCCGCATGACGTATCCCCGACTTTCCAGGCGTAGCCGCCTCCGCGACACGCTTCGCGCCCCCTTTCGTCGCGCTGGCGTCATCGCCGGCGCGGTGGGGCTGCTCGCGGCCGTCGCTTGCGACAGCCGTCCGTCGTCATCGAATCCTGATTCGGCGTCAGCTGCTGGTGGTACGGGCACTGCGGACAGCGTGGCTACGACCGTGTCCAGCAGCGGGTGGGACGCTGGTGCCGGACCGTTCGTCGTGCTGCCCACCGTGGACGGCGGCCTCATGGCGGGCTCGCTGCTTCGTCCCGATGCCAGCGAGCTGACCGTCGGTGATACGGTCGGCGTTGGTGCGGCGTCGGCCGACGGGCGCCTCGAGCTCTTCGCCCGAAGCGGTAAAGTCGGCATGGCGCGGCTGACCGTGGAGGGAGCGCCGCGGGTGGATGACGGGTGCACGGCCTGGCCGGTGGCACGGCTCGCGGTGGACGCGGGCGTCACCGTGGCGCCCTGGACGGCGGCCTTCACGGTGGGACGCGTGACAGCGATCCCGCTCGATTCGATCGAGGGGCTGGCGTCACGGGATTCCGCACGTCTGGCGACCGATCTCACGCGCCTCGCGTCGGGATTGGCCGACGACACCAGCAGCACGTTTCGCGGACTGCCGTTCGTGGTGATGCGGGCGTGGCGCGCGCGCGGGCTCGACACCGCGTTCATCGTGGCCACGCTGGCCCGTCGCGTGAATCAGGAAGACGATCCGAAGGAAGAGCGTCTGGTGGTGGTGGTCGATGCGATCGGCGACAACGCGAAGGCATGGACCGTGGCATGGCACGAGCGCGCCGCCGGGCATGAGGAAGAGCTGGTGGTGGCCGAGCCGCTGCTGGCCTTCCGGAACGTCGGCGCCCGCGATGTTCGCCTGTTATTCGGACGTGATGATGGCGTGGCACTGGGGGCGGCGGTGTTATCGCGCGGCAAGTCGGGGTGGCGGGTGCTCTGGGAGAGCGCGGTCGCAGGATGCAACTGATGATGCCGTCGCTTGGGACGCAGACCGCCTGGCTGTTTCTGCTGGCGATTCCCGTGGCCTGTGCCGCGTGGACGGTGACACACGAGGAAGTGTTTCGAGAACCGCGTGAGTATTGCGCGCAACGCAGCGAGCAGGCATCCCAGCTCGTCGTGCGGAAGTTCTTCTACTTGTTCACGTGCGAATACTGCTTCAGTCACTACGTCGCGCTGCTGGCGTTGTGGATGACCGGGTGGCGATTTCTGCTGCCCGACTGGCGCGGCGTGGTGCTCGCCTGGTTCGCCGTGGTCTGGGTCGCCAATCAGTACATGAGCATCTTCGGACGCCTTCGCATTGGCATCAAGAGCGAGCGGCTGGGGGTGAAGGTGCTGGAGGAGCAGTTGTCGGACAGCACCGATGCGCAGTAACGACGGAAAATGCAAGGCGTGGAATTCGGCTCGCCTGACGCGTAGAATCCGCGCACATGACCGACACGATTGCTCCCGCCATCGTCGCGCGCGTCGCGACGGAACTCTCGCTGAATCCGCAACAGGTTCAGCGCACGCTTGCCCTCTTTGCTGAGGGCTCTACCCTGCCGTTCATTGCTCGCTATCGCAAGGAGATGACGGGCGGTCTCGACGAGGTGCAGCTGCGCGATGTGCGCGAGCGCGCCGAATATCTGAACGAACTCGAGGATCGCCGGTCCGCGGTGCTGAAGAGCATCGACGAGCAGGGCAAGCTCGACGACGCGCTCAAGGCGTCGATTCTCTCGGCCGATACCAAGCAGGCGCTCGAAGATCTGTATCTGCCGTTCAAGCCCAAACGTCGCACGCGCGCGATGATTGCGCGCGAACGCGGACTGGGACCGTTGGCGGAAGAACTGTGGAACGGCTCGCTCGATGATGGCGCCGCACTGGCCGCGGCGGCGGGACATCTCCTGCCCGAGGTCGACGGGAAGCCGTCGGAAGTGCCGACCGTTGAAGCCGCCTTGCAGGGCGCGCGCGACATCCTGTCCGAACAGGTCGCTGAAGATGCGCTCATCCGCGGATGGGTGCGCGAGATCACACGCGCCAAGGGTGTCGTAAAGAGCAGCGTGATGACCGGCAAGGCGAGCGACGAATCGAAGTTCAAGGACTACTTCGACTATGCCGAGTCGCTGGGCACCATTCCCAGCCACCGCATGCTGGCTATCCGTCGTGGCGAAACCGAAGGCGAGTTGATGTGGCGCGTGGAAGCGCCGCTCGAAGAGATCAATGCGCGCATGGCACGTGAGGTGATCGGTGCCCGCAAGGCGTCGCAGCAGCTCACGCTGGTGGCCACCGATGCCTACAAGCGCCTGCTGTCACCCGCGATCGAAGTGGAATTGCGCGTAGAGCTCAAGACGCGCGCCGACGATGAAGCGATCACGATCTTCGGTCGCAATCTCGAGCAGTTGCTGTTGTCGTCACCGGCCGGCGAGAAGCGCGTGATCGGCCTCGACCCGGGCTTCCGGACGGGCGTGAAGGTGGCCGTGGTCAGCGCCACCGGTGCGCTCGTGCATACCGACACGCTGTACCTGCATCAGGAAGACCGGTTCGCCGGTGCGATTCGGATGCTCCTGCAGCGCTTCACGCCGGAACTCATCGCGATCGGCAACGGCACGGCCAGCCGCGAAACGGAGAATCTGACCAAGGCCGCGATGCGCGAGCTCGATCCGCCGGTGGGTGGTGAGCGCCCGCAGGTGGTCGTCGTGAATGAGGCCGGCGCGTCGGTCTACTCCGCGTCCGATCTTGCGCGCGCCGAGTTCCCCGAACTCGATGTCTCGCTGCGTGGTGCGGTGTCCATTGCCCGTCGTTTGCAGGATCCGCTGGCCGAACTGGTGAAGATCGACCCCAAGAGCATCGGTGTCGGTCAGTACCAGCACGATGTGAATCAGTCGCGACTCAAGCAGCGCTTGGACGATATCGTGGAAAGCTGCGTGAACCGCGTCGGCGTCGAAGTGAATACGGCATCGGCGGCCTTGTTGGGCTACGTGGCGGGCATCGGCCCGGGCCTCGCGCAGGCCATCGTGTCATTGCGCGATCAACGGGGCCGTCTCACCTCGCGCGCCGACCTCAAGGACGTGCCGCGACTGGGCGCCAAGGCGTTTGAACAGGCCGCCGGCTTTCTGCGGGTGCGTGGAGGCGTGCATCCGCTCGATTCGAGCGCGGTGCACCCTGAGCGCTACGCGTTGGTCGAGCGCATGGCCAAGGACCTCAAGGCCGATGTGAGCTCGCTGGTGGGCAACGAATCGCTCGTCGATTCGATCGAGCTCACCAAGTACGTGAGCGACGAGGTCGGTATGCCTACGTTGCGCGACATCGTGGCGGAGCTCAAGAAGCCAGGTCGCGATCCGCGCGCCGCATTCGAGCCGCCCGCCTTCCGGGACGACATTCAGAAGCCGTCGGACTTGCTGCCCGGCATGGTGCTCGAGGGCGTGGTCACCAACATCGTGGCCTTCGGCGCCTTCGTAGACATCGGCGTGCACCAGGATGGGCTGGTGCATGTGAGCCAGCTGGCCGATCGGTATATCAAGGATCCCAACGACGCGGTGAAGGTCGGACAGAAGGTGAAGGTCACCGTGCAGGCGATCGATCTGGCCCGTGGCCGGATCGCCCTCAGTATGCGCAGCGATGGCGGCAGTGGGACCGGCAAGCCTCAGGGTGGCGGCGAGCGGGGAGAGGGGGGGACTCGGCGTGATGTCACGTCCAACAACCGAGGTCCGGCGCGACCGGCGCCGAGCAACACGCCGGCGGTGAAGCCCTTCGTACCGACCAAGGGAGCCGTTGCCCCCAACGGGATTCGCTTCAAGTAGCAGCCGTTGGAGGAGTCATGGTTAGACTTCGCTGGTCATGATTCCCGTCTTGCTTGAGCAGTGCTTTCCGCCGGATGTACGTGAACGCGGGGAAGCGTACATCGATCCCTTCGTGCTCACCCTCGAGCACGTCGATGCCGTTGCGGCCACCGCCGCGGTGCAGGGCACTCGCACGTATGGAGTGTTCCTGCGCCCGCGCCCGGGGCGTCTGCACCTCGGCTGTACCTGCCCGCACGGGCAGGAGCATGGCGCCTGCAAGCATCTCTGGGCGCTGCTGCGCGTGCTGGACGCACAGGGCACACTGGCGCCGCTGCTCGAGACGGCGGCCTCGTCGAATGCCGAGCCGCAGGTCACCTTCGAGCGTCATGCGCTGGCGGTGATGAAGCCCCAGCCGCGCGCGGTCGAGACCAAGGGTGCCCCCGTGCCGGAGTGGCAAACGGCGCTGCGCGACACCAGCGGTCGCCAGCGGTCGGTGTTCACCGAAACGCGCGTCACCAACCGCGCCACCTCGCTCCCGGCCGATCGGCGCATCGTGTATCTCGTGCATCTCACCGAGAGCGCGCAGCACCGCGGGGTGCGCGTGGAAATCACGACGCAGCGCCGCGATCGCGACAGCGTGTGGGAAGAGCCGAAGCACTTTCAGTACTCCATCGACGCGTGGTGCAACGCGCCTGATCCGGTGGATCGGCAGATAGCCGAAATGCTGCTGGGCAGCTCGGATGCACAGGGCATCGCCACCATGCCGACTGGTGGATTTATCGTGCGCCCGCGGGCGTATCACACCACGTTGCGCATGATCTGTGACACGGGTCGCGCGCGGTTGCGGAGCAATCGGCCGTCGCTGGACACGCGCATGATTTCGTGGGATGATGCTGCGCCGTGGCAGGTCGCCATGCGCCTCGATCGGCCTACCCCGGAGCAATACCAGTTGGTGGGCGAACTGCTTCGCGGCGACGCCGTTCGCCCGCTCAGCGACGCGAACTGGATACACGAATCGGGACTGGTGCTGTTCGACAACACACTCTCGCGACTCGACAGCGATCAGGTGTGGCCGTTGGTGCAGAAGCTGTGGACGGCCGGGGAGTTCGAACTGGGCGATGATCCGTCGTCGTTCCTGGCGGAGTATCACGCGCTGCCCAACATGCCGCGTCTGTCGTTGCCGGCCGGCGAAATGCACATCGAGAGCGACGCGGCTCCGGTGCCGATGGTGCGCGTCACCGCGGGCGCGGGTTCCTGGCGCACATCGCCGTCCTGGCTCACGTTGCGCTTCCGCTATGGCGCGGAGTTCGTGGATGCCGCGTCTACGGCCTCGACCTGCTTCGACAAAAAAACGCGCACATTGTATCGTCGCCGCGCGGCGGCCGAACGCAATGCGATGACGCGTTTGCGTGCCCTCGGCGCGCAGGAGATGTATTCGTACGCCGAAAGCCGCATGTCGCTGGTGGTGCAGCCGCACACGTTGCCGCGGCTCATCTCCGCACTCGTGCGCGAGGGATGGCTGATCGAGTCCGATGGTGCGACGTTCGTGGCACCGAGTCCGTTGCAGGTGCGCGTGAGCTCGGGGATCGACTGGTTCGATCTCACCGGCACACTGCGCTACGGTGACTACGAGCTCACGTTGTCGCAGCTGCTCACCGCCATGGACGAAGGCAACGAACTGATCGAGTTCGGCAACGGTGTGATCGGCTTTCTCCCGGATGAATCACTCGACGAACTGCGCGCGCTGCTGGCGATCGGCGTGCGTCGTGGCGATGGCATCCGATTCCGTTCGTCGCAGCTGGCGTTGCTCGATGTGCTGCTGGCGGCCTTGCCCGATGTGGATGTCGACGAAACGCTGGCGTCGGGTCGCGCGGAACTGAAGAAGTTCCAGGGGATCAATGCGATCCCCGTGCCGCGTGGCTTCGTGGGCACGCTGCGCGGCTATCAGGAAGAAGGGTTGTCGTGGTTCGGGTTCCTGCGTCGCTTTGCGCTGGGTGGTTGCCTGGCCGATGACATGGGCCTGGGTAAGACGATTCAAGTGCTGGCGATGCTCGAAGCGCGACGCGAAGAAGGTACCGGCATGTCGTTGCTGGTGGTGCCGCGCTCGCTCGTGTTCAACTGGGTGCGTGAGGCCGCGCGCTTCACGCCGGCGCTCAAGGTGCACGACCTCAGTCACGCCGAACGCTCGGTCGAGGATCTCGACACCGTTGACGCGCACTTGGCCATCACCACGTACGGCACGTTGCGTCGCGATATCGCGCGTCTTGGCTCGCGTCGATTCGACTACGTGATTCTCGACGAAGCGCAGGCAATCAAGAACGCCGGCACCGCCACCGCCAAGGCGTGTCGGTTGCTGCAGGCCGATCACCGACTCGCGTTGAGCGGCACGCCGATCGAGAATCGCATCGAGGAACTCTGGAGTCTGTTCGAGTTCCTCAATCCCGGTATGCTGGGTGCGGCCACGACGTTCAGCTCGGCCACGCGCACACTGGCGGCGTTGCGACCGGGCATGCCGGCCGGTACCGGTGTGTCGGCGCAGGAGCTGTTGTCACGCGCGCTGCGACCGGTCGTGCTGCGCCGCACGAAGGCGATGGTGGCGAAGGAACTGCCGGCGCGGATCGAGCAAACCATCGAGGTGGAGCTCGAGCCCAAGCAGCGCGCGTTCTACGAGCAGCTGCGTAGTCAGTACGCCACGAGTCTGCTCGATCGCGTGGAGCGCGATGGCATCGGCAAGTCGCGCATGCACATCCTCGAGGCGCTGCTGCGGCTTCGTCAGGCGGCGTGTCATCCGGCGCTGGTCGATCCGACCAAGGCCTCGCTGCCGTCGGCCAAACTCGACGCGGTCGTGCCGGCGCTGCAGGAGATCGCGGCCGAGGGCAACAAGGTGCTGGTGTTCTCGCAGTTCACGAGCTTCCTGTCGTTGCTGCGGGCGCGTCTCGATGCGCTCGAAGTGCCGTACGAGTATCTGGACGGCCGCACCCGTGACCGGCAGGCTCGCGTGGATCGGTTCCAGTCGGCCGATGGTCCGCCGCTGTTCCTCATCAGCCTCAAGGCCGGCGGACACGGGCTCAACCTGACGGCGGCCGAGTACGTGTATCTGCTCGATCCGTGGTGGAATCCGGCGGTGGAAGCGCAGGCGATCGACCGGGCGCATCGGATCGGCCAAACGAGTCAGGTGATTGCGACGCGTATCGTGGCGCGTGATACGATCGAGTCCAAGATCCTCGAGCTGCAGGCCAGCAAGCGGGCCCTGGCGGATGCCATTCTTAGCGAGGATAAGGGCGGACTGGCGGGGGTCGGGCGGGAAGAGCTGCAACTTCTGCTGGGGTAACTGCGAAGTATGGAGTAGGGGGTACGGGGTACGGAGAGCGCTCTCACCCTACCCCCCTCCCCGTACTCCAGACTCCCTACCCCGTACTCTGTCCTCATGACTTCCCGCCGTGACTTCATGAAGCAGGGAGGCGCCGCGTTCGGTGCTTCGCTGCTGGCCGGCAGTTCGCTGGCTGCCCTCCCCCGATTGCTCGGTGCCTCGTCGGCGCCTGACGCGCGCACGCTCGAGACGTTCGCGGACATTCCGGGGGTAAAGGAATTGATGAACGCCGCGCTGAATGCGGCGAAGATGGCCGGCGCTAGCTACGCCGACGTGCGCTGCAGCCGTCAGCGCCAGAATTTCGTGTTCACGCGCGAACAGCAGATTCAGCAGGTGGTCGACACCGATACCGTGGGCATTGGTGTGCGTGCGCTGGTCGATGGCACGTGGGGCTTTGCCGCGACGCGCGTGCTCACCAACGACGGGGCGGCCGCGGCGGCGCGTGAAGCGGTGGCGATTGCGAAGGCCTCGCGCATCGCACGGGCGCGTCCCATCGAATGGCTGCCGTCACCGGTGGTGGCCGATGGTAAGTGGAAGGGCGCCTACGTGCAGGACCCGTTCGACATTCCGGTGGAGCAGAAGGCGGACTTGCTGCTCAAGGCGAACGCCGCCGCGATGAAGACGAAGAATGTGAAGTACGTGTTCAGCGGCTTCTTCTTCGTGAAGGACGAACGCAACTACGCCAACACCGATGGGTCAGTGACTCAGCAGGACACGGTGCGGTCGTGGCCCACGATGCAGATCACGGCGGTGTCGTCCGATTTCTCCGACTTCCAGAATCGCGCGAACATGATGCAGCCGATGGCCCGCGGCTGGGAGTATGTGCTGGCGTCGGACTTGGTGGGCAATGCGCCGAAGTGGGGTGAGGAAGCCGCCGCCAAGCTCACCGCGAAGCCGGTGGACGTGGGGCGCTATGACCTCGTGCTCGACCCGGCCAATCTGTGGCTCACGATTCACGAGAGCATCGGTCATCCCACCGAGCTCGATCGCGCGATGGGCTACGAAGCCAACTATGCCGGCACGAGTTTCGTGGCGCCGCCGGAGAAGATGCTCGGCACGCTCAAGTACGGCCCGAGCATCATGAACATCCAGGGCGATCGCACACAGGAAGGCGGTCTGTCCACTATCGGCTGGGACGATGACGGCGTGAAGCCCGATGAGTTCCTGATCGTCAAGAACGGCCTGTTCAACGACTATCAGACCACGCGCGAACAAGCCCCGTGGCTGCGCTGGTGGTACGACAAGAACGGCCGGCCGGTGCGCTCCCATGGGTGCTCGTACGCGCAGGGATGGGACAATGTGCAATTCCAGCGCATGCCGAATGTGTCGCTGCTGCCAGGTGAGAAGGAGCAGTCGATCAACGACCTCGTGTCGGCCACCGATCGCGGCATTCTCATCCAGGGCGATGGCAGTTTCTCGATCGATCAGCAGCGCTTCAACGCACAGTTCGGCGGGCAGACGTTCCACGAGATCAAGGGCGGCAAGATCGTGGGTGTGCTGAAGGATGTCGCGTATCAGATCCGCACACCGGACTTCTGGAACTCGATGGATATGATCGGCGGCAAGTCGAGCTATGTCCTCGGCGGCAGCTTTTTCGACGGTAAGGGTCAGCCGCCGCAGGTGAACGCGGTCAGTCATGGCTCACCACCGGCGCGCTTCAAGAACGTCAATGTGATCAACACCGGGAGGAAGGCCTGATGCGCGAACGCGGAAGTGCCAACGACGCGATGCTCACGCGTGAGCAGGCCATGGCCATCGTCGAGAAGGCGGTGAAGATGTCGAAGGCCGATGCGGTGGATGTGCAGGTCAACACGTACACGCAGGGCAACATCCGCTTCGCCGACAATCAGGTCTCGACCGCCGGTGCCACCACCGACGCACAGCTGGGCATTCAGAGCGCGTTCGGCCGCAAGCACGCGGTGGTCACCACCAACGATCTGTCCGACGAAGCCATCAAGCGCGCGGTCGAGCAGAGCGAGCGGCTGGCGCGATTGGCCCCGGACGATCCGGAAGCGATGCCGCAGCTCGGGTCCCAGCCGTACACCCCAGTGAACTCGTACTTCGAATCCTCGGCGTCGCTCACGGCCGACGATCGCGCGAAGGCCGCCCTCATCGCACTCGACATGGCGCGCAAAGCGGGCGATGTGAAAGCGGCCGGCTACCTCGTGAACACGGCCGGCGCGCTCGCGATCGGTAACAGCACCGGCATGTTCGCGTATCATCGCAGCACCAACGTGAACTACACGCTCACGGCGCGCACGAGCGACGGCACGGGATCCGGATGGGCCGCTGCCGATCATGCCGACTGGGCGCAAATCGATGCCCGTCGCGTCGCCGAGACGGCTGTGCAGAAGGCGCGCCTGTCGCAGAAGCCGGTGGCGCTCGAACCTGGTCGCTACACGGTGATTCTTGAGCCGCAGGCGGTCGGTGATCTCGTGCAGCTGATCGCGAACTACGCCGACGCGCGCAGCGCCGATGAAGGACGCAGTCCGTTCGTGAAGCAGGGCGGCGGCAACAAGGTGGGCGAAAAGATCGTGGATGACCGCGTCACGATCTTTTCCGATCCCGCTGACCCGCAGCTGCTGGGGCGTCCTTGGGATTTCGAAGGCATGCCCCTCGGCCGACAGGTGTGGATCGAGAACGGCGTGCTGAAACAGCTCATCTACTCACGCTTCTGGGCAAAGAAGCAGAGCAAGACACCGACCGGTGGCCCGAGCACGTTCAAGATGGCCGGCGGTACGCAGTCGGTGGAGGATCTCATCAAGGGCACCACACGAGGCATTCTGGTCACTCGCCTGTGGTATCTGCGCGAAGTCGATCCGCGCACGGTGCTCTACACCGGACTCACGCGCGACGGCACGTTCCTGGTGGAGAACGGCAAGATCACGAAGTCGCTGCGCAACTTCCGGTTCAATGAGTCGCCGTTGTTCCTGTTGAACAACATCGAGGCACTCGGACGGCCGGAGCGTCTGGCCGGCACAGAGCAGGGCGGGGACGTGGTGATGCCGTCGATCAAGGCGCGGGATTTCAATTTTACGAGTCTGTCCGAGGCGGTCTAATTGCAACTGCGAAGTAGGGGGTAGGGAGTAGGGGGTAGGGGGTAGTGAGTCACACTCTCCCTACCCCGTACTCCGCACCCCTTACTTCGCTGTTGCGGCCTTTTCCACGCGTTCCATGACTCTGAGCAAATTCCCGCCCCAAATTTTTGCGATCTCGTCCTTTGAGTAACCGCGGCGCACGAGTTCCGTCGTGACGTTCAGCGATTCCGACGCGTTGCGCCAGCCGTCCACGCCGCCACCGCCGTCGAAGTCGGAGCTGATGCCCACGTGGTCGATGCCGATCAGCTTCACCACGTAATCAATGTGGTTCACGAAGTCCTTCACGGTGGCCGGCGGATCCGACGGATAGCGGCGCGCCGTGATGTCTTCCTGCTTCGCGAGGTACGCGTTGCGCTTCTCATCGGCGAGTGCCTGGATCTGCGACTGCTGTTCGCGACGATCGGTCGCGGTGATGCCGAACTCCGCGCGCAGATCGGTCATCGCGGCGGCGCGGGCCTGTTCACGCGGGACGTCCCGCGTCGGATCGCACTTCACATAGCTGTTGAACGCCACGAGCTGGATCACGCCGCCGTTCTTCTTGAGCGCCGTGAGCTGCTCATTGTCCATGTTGCGGCTGTGATTGCAGATCGCGCGAACGCCCGAATGCGACGCGATGATCGGCGCCGTCGAGAGTGCGATCGTTTGCAGCATCGACTGCTTCGACGGATGGGAGACGTCGATCATCATGCCGAGTCGATTCATTTCGGTGATCACTTGCCGGCCGAGGGGGCTGAGGCCGTTGTGCAGCCACACGCCGTCGCGCTCACCGGTGTTCGAATCGGAAAGCTGGCTATGACCATTGTGCGCGAGCGACAGGTACCGGCCGCCGCGATCGAAGAACTTCTGCACGTTCGTGATGTCGGCGCCGATCGGAAAACCGTTCTCGACACCGATGAAGATGACGCGCTTGCCGGCGGCGTGGATGCGTCTGGCATCGGCCGCGGTGTACGCGATCTCGGATCGTGAAGGCGCCAGCTGTTCGGTGAGTCGGTGAATCGCGTCGAACTTCTCGAGCGCCTGCGCATTGGCGCTGGCGAATGCGGCGTCGTCGAGCTTGGGCGATTGTCCCACGTACACCACCAGGAAGGCGCCCACCAAGCCGCCTTCTTCCATCTTGGCGAGATCGACCTGCGTGCGCGGCAACTTCTGCGTGTAGTTCGGCCCGGTCGCGGAGAAGTTGGTGGGCGCGATATCGACATGCGTGTCGATCGACAGCACGGACGCATGGACGGCCTTCGCACTGGCCATCACGGCGGCTTCATCGGTAACCGGCTTGCGGTTCTGCGCGCTGAGTAGGGCCGGCGTGGCGACGGATGCAAGCACCGCGCACCGCAGGAGGTTCGACATCGTCATAGGGCGGAGTATCTGAGGGGACAGCGGGGTACAAGGCGGACCGTAGCTACAGGAGATTACGCCCCACCGCGCTCACCCGCTGGCACGGCATAAGGCGTGCACTCTTTCCAGGTTTCCCCCTGACAGCGAGAGGATATGCTCATTCAGCTGAATACGGACAATCACGTGGACGGCCGGGACGAGGCGATGCGTGAGGTCGAGACCGAGCTCAAGCGATCGCTTAGTCGCTTTTCGAGCCAGGTTACCCGCATCGAAGTCCACTTTCGTGATGCGAACGCCGATAAGTCCGGTGCATCCGATAAGGAGTGCACGCTCGAAGCGCGCGTTTCCGGGCAGGATCCGACGGCCGTGACGCACGCGGCCGCCACGCTCTCGGCGGCGTTTCATGGCGCGCGCGATAAGCTCGTGCGTGTGCTGGACAAGCGCTTGGCGAAGCTGCGTCCGCCCAAGGGCATCGATCCATTCGATCGACCCACCGTCGACCAAGGGATGCCGCTATGACGCTGACCACGCCAACGGTCGAACACTTCCCGGAGCTGCTGGTCGATCGAACGGGTCCCTGCGTGTCGATCTACCTCCCCACCGGTCGACGTTTCCCCGGGTCGCAACAAGACGTGGTGCGCTTTCGTAATTTGCTGCGTCAGGCGGAGTCGTCGTTGACTGAAGTGCTTGGCGCCGCCGAACTGGAGGCGTTCACCGCCCCTTTGCATGCGCTGGCCGACAGCGATCGATTCTGGTCCCATTCGCTCGATGGGCTGGCCGTGTTTCTGCACGCCGACTTCTACAAGGTGTACAAGCTCCAGCGCGCAGTTCCCGAGCGCGCTATTGTCGCCGATTCGTTTCACATCAAACCGTTGTTACGCGTGCTGCAGTCGGCCGACCGGTTTCAGCTGTTGGCGATCACGCGGGATCACGTGCGACTCTTTCACGGCAATCGTGATTCCGTTGACGAGATCGTGCTGCACGCATCGGTGCCGCGCACGCTCACCGAAGCACTTGGCGAGGAAGTCACGGAAGCGCACACCGCGTTCAACTCCGTCGGGCAGCTCGGCCACGGCGGGGCGCAGATCGCAATGCACGCCGGATCGGGCTCGCGCAAAGATGAGATCGACAAGGATACTGAGCGATTCTTCCGCGTCGTCGACCGCGCGATTCACGAGCATCACGCGAAGCATTCCGGCTTGCCGATGGTGCTCGCGGCGCTCCCGGAGCATCACGCGCTGTACCGGGAGGTGAGTCACATCGCGTTGCTGTTGCCTGACGCGATCGCCGGCAATCCCGATGCGTTCTCGCCCGATGAGCTCCGCCAGAAGGCCTGGGAGATCGTCGAGCCAAGATACACGGCCCGACTCCAGGGTTTCATGGACGAATACGGTGCTGGCCTTCCGCGTGGCCTTGCATCGGACGGTCTTTCCGATGTCGCCATGGCGGCGCTCGGTGGACGCGTGCGCACGTTGCTGGTCGACGATGATCGTGTCGTGCCGGGCCGCGTGGATCGCGCGACGGCGCACGTCTCACACGGCGAGTTGGACGATCCGCACGTCGACGATATTCTCGATGATCTTGCCGAGATCGTGCTGCGCATGGGCGGCGAGGTGGTGATGGTGCCGCGCGACCGCATGCCGTCGATCACCGGCATCGCGGCGATCTATCGGTTTTAGTACAACGAACAACTCGACCACAACAAACAACTAGACCACGGATCTTCACCGAAACCGCCACGGATAAGCAAGCAGTTCTCTGCTTATCCGCGTTCGATCGGTGAAAATCCGTGGTCTAGCTATTTTGTAGTTGTTGCTGTTGGCTGTCGTTAGTTGTTGCCCTTCTTCAGCTCCGCCTTGTACGCGTCGCTCGCATAGATCGCGACTTCCACGCGACGGTTCTTCTGATCGTCAGCGTTGGCGATCGGCTCCAACTCGCCACGTCCCGACGTGCGGAGGCGGTCGCGCGAGATGCCCTGTGACACGAGATAGTCGGCGGTCGCGCGGGCGCGACGTTCGGAGAGCGACTGATTGTAGTTGTCGTCGCCCACTGCATCGGTGTGTCCGACAATGAGCAGGTCGGACTTCGGATACTCGGTCAGGCTCTGCGCGAGGCTGCGCAGGTTGGTGGCCGCTTCACCGCGGATCTTATCGCTGTCGAAGTCGAAGAGCAGTCCGCTCGCGAAGGTGACCTGAATGCCTTCGCCAACGCGCTCCACCGTGGCGCCGGCGACCTGCTGCTCGATCTTCTTGGCCTGCTGGTCCATCTGGTGACCGATCACGGCGCCGATGGCGCCGCCCACTGCCGCGCCGAGAATGGCGCCCTTGGCCGTGGATCCGTTGTTGCGGCCGATCACGCCGCCGGCCACGCCACCGGCGGTGGCACCGATCACGGCACCCGTTTCCTTCTGGCTCAAGCTGGCGCAACCGCTTACGGTCGAGCTCGCCATCACCGCAAGCAACAGCAGGCGCGTGTTCACGCGGCCGGTTCGTTGGGTCGTCATGCGTATCCCTCGTCAAGTGTGTACCCGTACGGAATGGCACACTTCATACCACGAAGCGGCGCCCCCGTTTGGCGGTGACGGCCAGTACCACCAAGGTGAGCAGATACGGGACCGCGAGAAACAGCTGGTACGGGATACCCGTCCATCCCATTGCCTGAAAAAGCGTCTGCAGTGAGGTGGCGAGGCCGAAGAGCAGGGCTGCCGCCGCCACGCCTAGCGGGCGCCACCGTCCCAACACCACGATGGCAATGGCGATAAAGCCGCGTCCGGCGGACATCCCCTCCACGAACGTTCCCGCTTGAGCCAGCACGAGCGTAGCCCCGGCCAGACCCGCCATCGCTCCGGCAAAGAGAACGGCGAATAGTTGAGTTCGCCGAGTCGAGATGCCCGCCGAAACAGCAGCCTCGGGGTATTCGCCGACTGCCCGCAGCGCCAGCCCTGCATGGGTTCGCTGCATCCACCACGCCAATAGCGGTGCAATCAGGTACAGCGCATACGTCGCCAGCGGCTGCGCGAAGAAGGCACGACCGATCAGTGGCAACGCGGACAAGCCCGGCAGCGCGTGCGTGGCGGCGGTCGGCGTGGTCAAGGCCACACCGCCCGACCCGTACACCGTGCGATACACCGTGCCGGTCAGCCCGAGCGCAAAGAGCGTGATCGCCGTCCCCGTAATGATTTGGTCGGCACGCAGCCCCACGGCGAACAGGGCGAAGAGGGCCGCGACCAGCAGCCCGGCCATCGCCCCCGCTGCGAATCCCCCACCCACACCGATCGACCCCGCCGCGATCGTCGCGCTGAGCGCGCCCGCGATGATCGAGCCCTCGAGTCCGATGTTGATCACGCCGGCCCGCTCGCTCACGCTCTCGCCCAAGGCGGCATACGCCAATGGCGTGGCGGTGCGCACGGTCGCTTCCAGCAGGCCCGCGCCCACGGCCAAGGCGCCCACACCGACGGTCACGTCTTGCATCAGGTGCCCGTCTCGTCGATGCCCGTCCTATCGGCGCGCGCTGGCCGCCAGCGATCGGCCGCCAACACCAACAGAATCAGCAGCGCTTCCACCACCGACACGACCACACTCGGCACGCCAGCATCGCGCTGCATCGCATTCGCACCGGCTTCGAGTGCGCCGAACAGCAGCGCGGTGGCTAACACCCCCAGCGGATGCAGACGCGCCAGCAGCGCCACGGCGATGGCGGTGTAGCCGTAGCCCGGCGAGAAGTTCTCATACAGCGCGTACGTGATGCCCGTGTATTCCACCGAGCCCGCCAACCCCGCCAGCACACCGCTCAGCAAAAACGCTCCGAAGATCGTGCGCGGCACATCGATACCCCCCGCGCTCGCCGCGGCCGTCGGGGTGGCACCCACCGCCCGCAACCGGAATCCGCTGGCCGTGCTGCGTAGCCACCACCACACCGCGATGGCCACCAACACCACGAGCAGAACACCGGCATGCAGACGCGTGCCCTCGAGCAACACCGGCATTTGCAATGCGGGAGCGAGGGTCACCGACTGCGGATTCACCCGCGTGGGTTCCTGCAATGGCCCACGCACCAGCCATCCCGTGAGATACTGCGCCACGAAGTTCAGCATGATGGTGCTGATCACTTCCAGCACGCCGAATCGCAGTCGCAACGCACCGGCGATCGCGGCCCACGCGCCGCCGGCGATCGCCCCGGCTACCAACATCACGGGAATGCCGACAACCCACGACACACCACCGAGTGCGCCGCTGATCGCCGTGGCCGCCGCCGCACCCACGAGCAGCTGACCCTCCGCACCGATGTTCAAAATGCCCGCGCGAAAGGCTACCGAGACCGCGAGTCCGGCCAGTGCCAACGGCACCATACGCACGATCGTCGCCGACGTGATCGCGTAATACGATCCGAACGCGCCGCGCACCATCGCCGACAACGCTGGCACGACGTCATGTCCGGTGATGATCAGCAACACTGCCAGCATGGCGATTGCGAGACCGAGCAGCACTACCACGCGCGCCGTCGTGGCCGCGAACGCGCGCCACGCCGTCATGCGTTCGCTCCCGCATTTGCTCCCGCATTTGCTGCTGCATTTGCTTGTGCATTTGCTGCTGCAGTCGCGCCCACCGTGACACCAGCCTCACCACTCAGCATGGCGCGGCCCAGCGTGTCACGATTCCGCGCGCTCTCGATAAGCGTACCGTTGTGCATCGCGAAGACGCGATCGGCCAACACCACCACTTCATCGAGATCGCTGCTGTATACCACCACCGCCATGCCCGCGTCGCGCGCTGCCCGCAACGCCTGATGGACTGCATCGGTCGCGACAAAATCGAGCCCGCGCGAGGGATTCTCGACCACCAGGGCCTCGCGCGCGGCCGCGAGTTCGCGTCCGAGCACCAGCTTCTGCTGGTTGCCACCGGAGAGTGTGCGCGCCACGGCGTCTGCACCCGATGCACGCACATCGAATCGCTGCAGCAGCGTAGACGTGCGGGCACGGAAACCGTTCCAGTCGATCACGCCGCGTCGCGTGCCGGCACCCTGCAGCGCCGTGTTCTCGAACAGGGGCGCATCGAGCAACAGGGCATCGCGGTGTCGATCTTCCGGCACGAAGCCCACGCTCTCGGGAATGGCGCGGGTACCGGACGTCGGCGCCAAGCGCCCGGCCAGCACGCGCAACAGCTCATGTTGGCCGGCGCCTTCCACGGCGCCGATGCCGACGATCTCACCGGCACGCACCTGCAGCGTGGCCGATCGCACGCGCTCTACGCCGTTGACATCACGCACCGCAACCGCGTTGAGCGCGAGGACCGGCGGTCGGGGAGCGACATCGGCGTGGTCGTTCGCGGTGTGTGCAGTCTCGACACGGTTTGCCATCACATCAGGCGCGTCAATTTCGGCGAGGACATCGGCCGTGCGCACCAGGGCACCGCCAAGCATCGCGTCAGCGACACGGGTCTGATCGGTATCGCGTGCCGGCGTACTGAGCACCGTGCGTCCGCGGTGCAGCACCGTGATGTCATCGGCCACGGCGAGCGCGTCGCGTAACTTGTGCGTGATCAGCACCACCGCATTCCCGGCGTCGGCATAGCCGCGAATCCAACGCAGCAACTCTGCCGCTTCCTCCGGCGCCAGCACCGCGGTGGGTTCGTCCAGAATGAGCAGTGTCACGTCGCGCGCGAGCGCCTTCACGATTTCGCAGCGCTGTTGCGCACCAACGGGAAGGTCCTGCACGCGCGCCTCTGGATCGAGCGCCAGGCCTGCTCGTGCGGCAACCTCGCGAACCCGCGCTGCCGCGCGTTTCGGATCGAAGCTGCCATGTCCACCCAGTGCGACGTTCTCGGACACGGTCATGGTGGGGACCAGCGTGAAATGCTGGTGCACCATCCCGATACCATGGGCCAGGGCATCTGATGGCGACCGCATGGTGATCGCTTGGTCACGCCACTGCATCACGCCCTGCTGGGCGCGCAACAATCCGAACACCACGCGCATCAGCGTGGTCTTGCCGGCGCCGTTCTCGCCCAGCAACGCATGCACGCTGCCGGCACGGACCTGCATCGACGCGCCCTCGAGCGCGCGCACACGACCGAATGCGTGCGTGATGCCGTTCAGTGAGAGCAGCACCGCGCCTGCCCGGGCAGCCGTCACCATCGCGGAGGGATCACGATCCCGTTGGGAGATGCAAGAAGGTCCAGGGGAGCCCGAAGCGCGTTTCGAGAAAGGCACCGAGCGCCTGCACACCGAGTGTCTCGGTCGCGTAATGCCCGGCGTAGATCACACACAGGTCGTGCTCCATCGCATCGACGGTGGTGTGATGCGGCCCCTCGCCCACGATGAGCGTATCGACGCCGCGATCCCGCGCTTCGCGCAGCGACTCCGACGACGCGCCGCCACCGGTGCAGATCGCCCACCGCAGCGTACGTCGACCCTGCGCCGGAATCGACGTGCGCACGCTGCCGCCGTAGCGGGCCGAAAAGGCCTGCACGCGATGCACCAGCTCGTCGGTGGGCTCGTTGGCCGCTCCGGTTACGCCAATGTCCACGGTCTTGAATCGTGCGAACCCCCCATCGGGTGTAAGCCCCAGCGCCTGCGCCAATCGTACGTTGTTGCCATGCACCGCGTGCAAGTCCAGCGGCAGGTGCGACGAATACACCGCCAGACCGCCGGCCAGCATCGAGCGGAACTTCTCGTACTGCATCCCGACCAGCGGCTGCACACCACTCCAGAACAAACCGTGGTGCACGATGAGTAGGTCGGCGCCGGAGATCACGGCTTCGGTGATGGCGGCGCGAGAGGCATCGACCGCGACCGCCACGCGACGCACGGTACCGGCGTTCGCCACCTGCAGTCCGTTCACCGCGCCCGGATAGTCAGGGAGTTCACTCGTGCGCAGTTCGGCGTCGAGCGCTGACACGATGTCTCGCAGCGGCACGGACGGCAGAGTGCTGCCGTTCCCGCTGGCCGCCGCGAGCATGCGATCCGTCGCTGGCGTGGACATGACTTACTTCGCCGGCGGCAAAGGCTTTGCGCTGTCGGTGCCCTGCAGTAGATCGGTCAGCCCGGTGAAGGTGCCGGCCTTGAGCATGGCGCCCACGGAATCGCTCGCCGCCCTCGCCGTCGCCGGTACGCGATCGCGCATGGTCGGATTCACCACGAGACGCACGACGTCGTCCTTCACGCCGAGGTTGATCACACGTCCCTTGAACGTACCGGCCTGTACTTCCCGGGCGAGCATGAGAAACGCCTTCGGCAAATCGATCACAACGCTGGCGATGATGACGTCGGGGGCGACGCTGTTCTGATCGGCGTTGGTGCCGAACGCGAGGATCTTCTTCTCACGCGCGGCCTGAAACACGCCGAGTCCGGCCGCGTCGGCGTTTTGCAAAATGATGTCCACGCCCTGCGCGATCTGCGCGAGTGCCTGTTCCTTGCCGGCGCTCACGTCATCCCAGTTGCCGATGTACGACGTGATGATGCTGACCTTCGGATTGACCGATTTGGCGCCGCGCTCGAAGGCGAGGAAGCTGGTCTTCACCGGCGGCAACTCGGTGCCGGCAATGAGGCCAATCTTGTTCGTCTTCGTCATCGCGCCAGCCAGCATGCCGGCTTGGTACGACGCTTCCTCGAACGCGAACGCGAGGCCCGCCAGGTTCGGCGCCGTGACCCGGCCCGAAGTGATGGCGTAATTCGTCTTCGGATAGCTGGGCGCCACGCGGCTTGCGGCTTCCTGGTACTCGAAGCCATTGCCGATCACGAGGTCGTAGCCCTGCGCACCGTACTGCCGGAAGTTCTCATCGAACTCGGCCGGCGTCTTTGTCTGGATGTGCGACGTCTCGGCCCCCAGCGAATCGCGGATGGCGAGCAGCCCTTCGTGGGCAATGCCGTTCCAGGACTTGTCGGAGATCGGACCCGGAGTCAGCAGGGCAACCCGCATCTTCTTGGCGCCGGTGGAGTCGGCGGTCGTTCCAGCCTTCTCGCCGCCGCAAGCGACGAGGAGACTGAGTAGGGCGCCAGCGGCGAAATGGGAGAAGCGATTCGTGACCATAAAGGTATCCTTGCGGATGTTTAGGCGCGTTGATGTATCAATTATGGCGCTTTTGTGTTTCGTAAACGCCTGAGTGCGTACTAGTCAAGAGAGACGCCAAGCAGCTCGAGGAGTCGCTCGAGATCATCGTTGGAGAAGAAGGCGATGCGGACTTCGCCTTTGTCCTTGGCTGATAGCTGAATGGACACGCCCGTCTGGAGTTTCCGCCGTAGGCGCTCTTCGATCTGTCGCACGGTGGCGGCTGAGGCGCCGGCGGGAACTGTGGTTTCGGCTTCCGATGGCTTCTTGCCAGCGGCAGGGGGTTTGGGGCGCCCGGCCTGTACACGCCGCTCGACTTCACGCACCGAGAGCCCGCCGTCGATGATGTCACGGGCCATGTCCACGATCGCGCGCTCGGCGGCGAGCGGAAGTATGGCGCGGGCATGTCCGGCGGTCAGTTGCTTCTCCTGCAACATCCGGCGCACGGAGGCGGGGAGCTGTCGGAGGCGGAGCGCATTGGCGACGGTCGAGCGGTCCTTCCCGACGACGTCGGCCACTTCCTGGTTGCTGAGCTGGAATTCGTCGGCGAGTCGCTGATAGCCGTCGGCCTCTTCGATCGGGTCGAGGTCGGCGCGCTGAAGGTTCTCGATCATGGCGAGAACCAGGAGCGTCTTGTCGTCGACCGGCTTCACGAGCGCGGGGATCTCGGTCCAGCCCAAACGCGAGGCGGCGCGGAAGCGGCGCTCGCCGGCGATCAACTCGTAGCCCGTGCCGTTCGGGGCAGGGCGGACGGTAATCGGTTGCAGCAGTCCGTTCACGCGCAGGCTCGCTTCGAGGTCGGCCAGCTCCTCCGGCCGAAACTCCTGACGCGGCTGATACGGATTGGCGCGGATCTGCGAGAGTTTGAGTGTACGGAGCGGGGATTCCTCACGCTCGAGGTTCGGCGCGACAGCGGCGTTTACGTTCGATACCGCGTTCGCGTCGGCGCCGGTGGCGGCGGTCTTGGCGGCGTCCTTCGGGGCGTCACGTCGCGCCAGGAGGGCATCGAGCCCGCGACCGAGGCGGCGAGGGGGTTCAGGCGTCATAAATGCTACGTAAGTGCTTGAGGCAATGAAGTTTATGCGCCTTCAACGGGCTTCGATGCGGCTGCGGTTCGATCGATGAGCTCGCGGGCCACGGCCATGTAGGCCTGCGCGCCGACGGACGACACGTCATACACCACGATCGGTTTGCCGAAGCTTGGCGCTTCGGCCAACCGGATGTTTCTGGGCACGACGGTACTGAACACTTTGTCACCGAAGTGGGCGCGGGCATCGGCCGCGACTTGTCTCGAGAGGTTGAGACGGGCGTCGTACATGGTGAGGAGGACGCTGTCGACCTCAAGCTCGGGGTTGAGCGAATCCTGCACGCGCTGCACGGTGCCAAGCAGCTGCGAGAGTCCCTCGAGGGCGTAGTACTCGCACTGCAAGGGAATCAGGATCGCGTCGGCCGCGACGAGCATGTTCAGCGTGATCAGGCCGAGTGATGGGGGGCAGTCGATGAGAATGAAGTCGTAGCGATCACGGATGGGCGCGAGGGCGTCGCGCATGCGTGTGCCGCGGTCTTCAGCATCGACCAGCTCGACTTCGGCGCCAGAAAGCTCGGGCGTGGTGGGCAAGACGTCGAGATGGCGGAACTGGACGTTGCGAATGAGGGCCTGATCGACGGAGGCACCGCCGATGAGGACGTCGTAGCAGTCCACGGTGAAATCGTCGCGGGAAATGCCGCAACCGCTGGTGGCGTTGCCCTGGGGATCGGCATCGATGAGCAGCGTGCGCTGTTCGGCCACGGCGAGCGAGGCGGCGAGGTTCACAGCAGTGGTGGTTTTACCAACTCCACCTTTCTGATTGGCGATAGCGAGGATGCGTGCCAAGAGTCGTCTGCGAGGAGGGTGCGCGGGGAGCGGTAGTATAGGTGCCGCTCAGGTCGTGGACTATCGTGTGAGCAGACCAATGCGGCGGTTTGGGGCACGAATTCAACCGTTTGGGCGTGTTCCAGTGCATTCTTGCCTCTCGTTGCCCATTCCCCGCGTTTCACGTGGAACCGCGAGCGGTACGCCGATCTCAGAGGGCCAAGATCACGCCGTTTCACGTGGAACAGTTACCAAGAAAACGGGGAGGCCTGACAGTCAGGCCTCCCCGTTCTCTCGTTCTTGTGCGACCGACCGCGTTTGCTACTTCGTGAAGCGCCAGCGAGTGGTGACGCTCACGGCAATGGTGGCCATGCCTTCGCTGACGGGGGTGGGGGCCGAGGCGTCGGCCATCTCCCTCTTGGCCATGGCCATGACCGCGCGGGGTTGCGGGCGCTCGTACTCGTTGATGTTCAGTTCGAGCAGTTCGGCCACCTGTCCGCCAGCGGCTTTGGCGGCGACCTCCGCCTGCCGGCGGGCGCTCTCGACAGCCTTGGTGAGGGCCGTTTCCTGCGCCTTGGCGCGGTCCTTCACCAGAAAGTCGAGTCCAGCCACGCGATTGCCGCCGTTGGTGAGGGCCGCGTCGATGATCGGCCCGGCCTGCTCGATCTTGTCGGTCTCGACCTGTACGATGTTGCTGACCCGGTAGCCGTCGATCATGACGCGCTGGGTCTTTTCATCGTATCGCTGAATAGGCATGACGCTGTAGTTGAGCGTCTGGATCTGCGAAGCGGGAATGCCCAAGGCGCGAATAGCGGCCAGGATCGCCGTCTGCTTCTTGTTGTTTTCCTGCGAGGCAATCGCGGCGGTCCTGGCTTGGGTTTCCATGCCGACCTGCACCTGCGCGCGATCCGGGGCGACCTGCACTTCCCCGCGAGCCGAGACGACGATCTGCGGTGGCGGCTGCGGCATGGACATCTGCGCGGCGGCGTGCGTGGCCAGTGCGGGTGCGGCGAGCGCGCCGAGTACGAATGCGGCGGCGGTTAGCGGGCGAACGGCCCGGTTCGACAAACGAATGATCATGGTGACTCTCCTCATCTATAAAGAAGGCGTGTGCTAGTGAATCGCTTATACCCCGAAGTTGCACATTCGGTCAAATCCGGCACAGTTTGATGCCGAACCGTACAAAAGATGTTTCAGAACGTGCTGCATTATCGCGACAGTACAAAATCATTATAAAGTCGTCATAGGCGCACCGTGTACTAAAATCATGAATAGTGTTTTAGCCGGTCGGGTGGGCCACCCACGCACCTGACGCCCACTCTTCGGAGACGAACCGATCCGAAAAACTTGCACACGCGCGCTGCTATTCTTCGCGCCCTTCGCGCCCTTCGCGTCAAACTGCCGTGCTTTCGGCGTGCTCGGTACCGTCGGCTAGGCATCTGGTTCACGCGAAGTTCGCGAAGGGTCGCGAAGGGACGCGAAGAACAGCAAAAACATGGAATGGGGGATCGGTGTGGGCGGTCCGCGCTGCGCGAGCACCCAACTCTTGCTGTTGCTGTTCTTCGCGTGCTTCGCGGCCCTTCGCGCCCTTCGCGTGAACCGCGGTGCTTGCGCAGAACACGGCGCCCTCCGCAGACGCGCCCTCCGCAAGCACGAGCACCCCGCACCGCGACCTACTCGGGCAGCGTTCGCCGCAGCTCCATCAACAGGTTCTGCAAATCCGCCGGGCTGATGCCGGGGATCTGACCCGCCTGCGCCAGCGTGGCCGGACGGATGCGCGTGAGCTTCTGGCGCGCTTCAATGGAGATCGTGGTCATCGCCTCGTAATCCAGCGACTCGGGCAACGACACCGACCCCTGCGCCTTGAGGCGATTGGCGCGATTGCGCTCCTTCTCGAAGTAGCGCTCGTACTTGATCTCGAGCTCCGCGCCGACCACCGCGTCCACCGGCAGATCGTCGCCTACTCCGGCGGCGGCGAACAGCACCTGCAACGACACGTCCTGGCGGCGCGTGAGTTCGATGGCGCGCACCGCGTGCAGCAGGGGCGCCGATCCCACCGCCAGCAACAGTGGGTCGGCTACCATGGGCGTCATGCTTGTGCGCTCCGCCAGCGCGTATGCCTCGCGCACCGCGCCCAGACGCACCGCCATCTGCGCCTGCTCGGCCGGCGCCAACAGACCCAGGCCATCGGCGATCTCGCCGAGTCGCGCGAGCGCGTTGTCCTGTCGCACCGTGAGACGGAATTCGCTGCGTGACGTGAACAACCGATACGGTTCGTCGACTCCGCGCGTGACCAGATCGTCGATGAGCACACCGATGTAGCTCGTCTCGCGACCGAGGATCACCGGCTCGCGTTCTTGCACCCAACGGGCCGCATTCAGTCCGGCGATCACGCCCTGTCCGGCCGCTTCTTCGTAGCCCGTCGTGCCGTTTACCTGACCTGCGAAATACAGACCGTGTACGGCGCGCGATGCGAGCGTCGAGGACAGTTGCGTGGGCGGATAATAGTCGTACTCGATCGCGTAGCCGGCGCGCGTCATGCGCACGTCTTCGAGACCGCGCACACTGCGCAGGATGGCGAGTTGCACCGGTGCCGGCAGCGACGTCGACAGCCCGTTCACATACAGCTCGCTCGTGTCGTGTCCCTCCGGCTCGAGAAAGAGCTGGTGCTGCGCCTTGTCGGGAAACTTCACGACCTTGTCTTCGACACTCGGGCAATAGCGCGGACCGCGCGATGCGATCGCACCACCGTACATCGCCGACTCGGCGAGATGCATGGCGATGATCGACGTACCCGCTTCGTCGAGCATCGTGAGCCAGCAGGGCATCTGCGCCGGATGACGCGTGTGTTGCGCACCGTCGATGAGCGCCGCGCGAGGCGTCGTCCAGAAATGCGACCACGAATAGTCGAACTGTTCGATTTCGCTGTGCTGCAATGTGAGATCGTTCGTACGCACGCTGCGTCCATCGATGCGCGGCGGCGTCCCCGTCTTGAAGCGCTCCGTGGTGAGGCCGAGCGCGTCGAGCTGTTCGCCGAGCAACACCGACGAGGCTTCACCGGCGCGACCGCCGCTGATCTGCGTACCGGTGCCGATGTGCATCTTGCCGCGACCGAACGTGCCGGTGGTGAGCACGACCGCGCGTGCACCGAAGCGACGACCTTCCAGCGTTTCCACGCCCGACACGCGCTCGCCGCTCCCGTCGAACAGCAGCCGGGCCACCATGCCCTGGACGGTGACGAGGTTCGGCTGCGCTTCGAGCAGCTGTCGCACGGCGCGTCGATAAAGTCCGCGATCGCACTGCGCACGCGGCGCCCACACGGCAGGGCCCTTTCCGCGGTTGAGCATCCGAAACTGCACCGAGGCCAGGTCGGTGGCGCGCGCCATGATGCCGCCCAACGCGTCGACTTCACGCACCACTGTGCCTTTGGCGATGCCACCGATGGCCGGGTTGCACGAGAGTTGTCCGATCTGCTCGAGGGCGCCGGTGATCAGCGCCACCGAGGCACCCGATCGGGCGGCGGCCACGGCGGCCTCCGTTCCCGCGTGTCCGGCGCCGATCACAACGACGTCGAACGACGCCTCGACGACATCGCTGGCAGCGGCAGCGCCGGCGGTGGAGTGCAACTGGTGGGTGGGGGGTACGCTCATATCGCTTGAAGCTAGACGCGGTAGCAAGCCAGTTCCGCCGCGACCGCCTGCGCTGCTATATCCCGATATATCCTTGAGACATTGCCCCATCCTCACCTGCCGACCACGAACGCTCATGCCGCTGATCCTCCCGAACACCGCGCCCACCTTGCTGATCCGGAAGTCGGCGTTCGAACGCGTCGAGATGACCCGCGCTCAGGTGGACGAAGCGCTGGGGCTCACACCTGACGAATTCCGGATCGAAGGGTCGTTGATCGCGATCGGACCGCTGGTCGGCGAGGACACACTGAGTGACCTGATCGAACGCCTCGAAGCCGCGGGACTCGTGTATTACGACGATTTCTTCGAGTTGAGCGGCAACTGGCCCGAATGGCTCCGGCTCTTCGCCATGGATGCCTCGATCTGATTGACCAGCTTACGATGTCGTTCAGCGGACAACCACACGTCGCTCCGCCGGAGCACCCCTTCCCAGCCGCAGCCAATACACCAGCTACGGCGGAAGCGCTCACCCAGCACCCGCCACCCGCCCACGCGCTCGATCGCCAGTGTTTCATCGTCGCACATCGGGCAGGCGTCGCCGTCGGGGATCATCATGACGAAGGCCTTGGTGGCGAGCCAGATGAACACGCAGCGAATCGTCACGAAAAAGACGATGAAGATGGCTGCATCGGTCCAGCTCCAGCGTCCTGGCATCAGAAAAATCTAAGCGGGAGAGCGATGTGGTTGAAAACGCTGGTTC